>DATCUG010000378.1:0-14078 GCA_036567525.1 Streptosporangiaceae bacterium
TCAAGATCAATATCGATCTTCCGCCGGGACAGATTGTCGATAATGGTCACATCATGGCCACGATCCGACAGATACAGCGAGGTCGGCCAGCCGCAAAACCCATCGCCGCCGAGAACCAGGACGCGCATTCCGACTCCCATCGATTGATGCATTACCGCAGCAGCGGATGCCGCCCACCGTCACGGCATGAATCGTTCTTGCCACGGCTGCGCCGTAACGCTACGTAATCGGGTGCCAACGTCCGTAATAGCCCAGCCGGCATACCGGTACCGGCCGGCTTCCCCGATTTACCGGCAGGGTCCAGATATTACCTGATACCGGGATGAATCAACAGGCCGGGGGGTGCCAGGCGGAGGATTAACCAGCACGAAACCTGACAGCAGTCATATACAGGGGCGGAATTAACTTCTCCGGGACTTCCGTGATATAGACGGATTATTCATCATGTCTTGGCATTCCGATGGAAGCCTGCCGGGGGCAGGCCCGCGGCGGTGCGCCGCCGCTGTGGCCCTCGCGGCGGCAGAAGGGCGAACTATGAGCCAGGCGCGGGCACGGGGCACCATCGAAGTGATGCGGGCCGCGGTGCCGCCTGGCCAGCCACGGCTCAGCGAGTGGGAACGGCGGGTGCTGGCCGAGGCTACCCGCTGCCTGCTGGCTGATCACACCGACCCGGGCCTGGAACGCGGCCGGTTTCTGGACATCCGGCGGCGTCAGCTATGCCTGCCCGCGGACGATCTGGTGACCTGGCTGCGCGGTGCCCGCATCCTGGTCACCGGCGGCACCGGCTGTATCGGCAGCGCGCTGACCGGCCTGCTGGCCAGCCTGGGCCCGGCTCAGTTGGCCAGCCTGAGCCGGGGGCGGACGACGATGTGGCCCCGGCATCCTGGGGTGGACTACTGGCACGCCGACATCCGGGACCGGGGCACCCTGGACCGGCTGCTCGCGGACCTGCGCCCGGACGTGGTCTTCCACCTGGCCGCCCAGCGCGACCCCGGCCTGGCCGAGTCCGAGGTGCACCGGACGGTCACGACCAACGTGCTCGGCACGCGCAACGTGCTGGCCGCGTCCGTCCGGGCGGGCGTGCCGCAGGTGGTCTGCGCTTCGACGGGCAAGGCGCTGCGGCCCTACTCGCCTGACGTGTACACCGCGTCCAAGCGCGCGGCGGAGTGGGTGGCCGCGTCCACCGCCGAGGCGGCTGGGCTCCGGGTCGCCGCCGCCCGGTTCACCCACGTGGTGGACAACTCCCTGATCTACCTGCGGTTGCTGTTCTGGGCACGGCAGGGGGTGATGCGGCTGCACGCCCCGGACATCTCGTTCTATGCGCAGTCGGCCCTGGAGTCAGCGCAGCTACTGCTGGTGGCAGGCCTGGCCAGCCAGGCCGGACAGTTCCGGGTGCACGCGATCACCGACCTCGGCTGGCCGATCAGCCTGCTGGACCTGGCCCTGGACGTGCTGGCCCAGGCCGGTTCGGCTACGCCCATCTACTTCAGCGGCTATGGCAGCGGCTATGAGGAGACCCCGTTCCCGGGCCTGTACGACCCGGCTACGGCTGGCGAGGTGAGCCCGCTGGTCAACGCCCTGGAAGCCAGCCAGGCCAGCGATTCGGCCTGCCCCATGGCCGACGCGGTGCCGGTGCAGATGACGGCGGCGCCGGATGCGGCCGGAGACCTGGCCGGCCTGGCCGGCGTCTGCGCGCGCACCCAGGACCCGGCCGAGGTGCGCGGCGGGCTGGACGAGCTGTCCTGGTCCCTGCTGCACGCCACGCTGGAGGCCGCGCCGGCCGCCGCGCTGGCCCGGATGGCGGCCCAGGCCACTCCGCACCGGGACGGGCTGACCGGCGCGCACCACCGGGTACTCGAGGCGATCAGCCAGAGCACCCGGGTCACCGCGGCCCGGTAACGCGAGCCAGGCGTCAGCGCGCGTCGACCCGGACTCCGCTGGGCCCGACCACCTCGGGTGCCGGGGCGGCCTTGCGGGCGGCCGGCCGGAAGACCGGGCTGGCCGGGAACGGGCGGGTGGGCAGTGAGATGGCCGCCTCGAGCAGCGCGACGCGGCGCAGGAAGGCGTAGGCGAACCAGGTAGGCGCCCACAGAATGCTGCGCCACTGCCGGTACCTGACCGCGTACGGCAGGCTGATGGCTACCGGTATCCCGCCGCCCAGGGCGTACAGCACCGCGAACGTGACCACGTTCTGCCGGTAGGTCGGGCTGGTCAGCGTCAGTTCCAGCAGGAAGATCGGGGCGATCAGGCCAGCCTGGATGGAGAACCAGGAGAAGCCCCGGCGCATGGTCCAGAACCAGACCCGGGGACCGGCTGAGCCGGCCCGGGTCGGCACGTGCCGGGCGAACGTGTGGTAGCCGGCCCGGGCCCACCTGGTGCGCTGCTCGACGAACTCGCCCGGGCTGCGTGGCGCGTCTTCGTACGAGATGACCCGCGGGTCCACCACCACCCGGTAGCCCAGCCGGCCGATCTGCATGGTGAGATCGCAGTCTTCGCCGTTCATCCCGATCGGGAAGCCGCCCGCGGTGAGCGTCGGAGCACGCCGGAAGGCGGTGAACGTCCCGGGGACGACCACGATTCCGTCGACCACGTTCTCCGCGACCCGGGCGAACGCGAACTGGAACAGCACTTCCAGGGTGCGCAGCCGGCTGAACCAGGTCACCGTGTCGGTACGCGGGATCTCTACCACCCCGACGCTGCCTATCTGCGGGTCGGCGAACCACGGTATGGCGTACACCAGCGCGTCCTCGCCCATGACGCAGTCCGCGTCGATCCGGATGAGGATGTCAGCGCTGGTGATCTTGATGCCCCGGTTCAGCGCAGCCGCCTGGCCACCGTTGGGCCCGTTCAGGATCTCGCCGTGGGCGTGCTGGAAACGGGCGATCTCGGTCTCGGCCAGCGCGGCCGTCCTGTCCACCGAGCCGTCGTTGGACACAACCACCCGGACTGGGCCGCCGTACCGGCCCGCCGCCACGTCGATCGACCGCAGCAGCCGGGCGATATTCTCCTCCTCGTTGTAGGCCGGAATGATGATGTCCACCAGTGGCCGGTGCGGGCCGCCGGGCGCGGGCATCCTCGGGCTGAGTCGCCAGACCAGCCACAGCGGGACGAACATCAGCGAGAAGAGCAGGCTGATTGCATACAGCGGCAGGAAGACCTGCCAGGCCGAGCCCAGATTGGCCTGCTGCGAGATGTACGCGTACGCCCCCACCAGCAGCGCGATGACGCTGATCAGTGACGCCCAGGTCAGGATGTTCTCGCGCAGCCAGGTCCGGCGCAGCCGGGGCACGGTGGTGGCCCGGGGCAGCACGAACGTGGTGAACGTCATCCGCATGATGACCAGGCCGCCAATCAGCAGGTTCAGCAGGGTGCCCTCGACGCCGAACGGCCCGACCACCCAGCCGGTGCCGACCCCCACCACGATCATGAGCGCCTGGGCCAAGATCGACAGGGCCAGGTAGAGCACGGCATTGCCGAGCATGGCCACCCGGCGGAGCAGGCCAGCCCGCACGACAAAGGCCATGGCCACGATGTACGCGACGGCGAACAGCGCCAGCGCGGGCCGCAACCGCTGCACATAGCCGTTCACTGTGGCCGGGTCCCGGGTGATGGCCACCGCGACCGCCCGTACCCCGGAGTCGTACAGCCCCGGCAGTTGCGGATGCTTCCAGCCCAGGAACAGCAGGCCCGCCGCGGCCGAGATGACCACGAACGCCCAGGTTCGCGGGCGATGCGGCGGGGTGCGCACGTAGCCCGGGATGCGCACGAAGGTCCGGCCGTCGCCCCGGTCCTCGGCGCCGTCGACGAACAGCGGCAGCAGGCACACGATGATCAGGATCGCCAGCCCGGCCATGGTCAGCAGCAGAGTCGAAGCATACATATTTTCGTGCGGCCCACTCCACGAAATGTTTTATAACGGTATATGAGGGGCGAACCTATCAGATGCCCCAGTATGAGACGTAAACGGGCTATTGCCTGAGTGTTAAACCACGTTTAACGGAAGACCGCAGCCACCCCGGCGCACCGGCCAGCCAGGAGGCATGACATACTCACCCTTTTCCTAGCTTCCCGGTGGATAAAATACTTTAGCGTTATTAACGGTGGGATTAAGTAAACTTTATTCCCTAAGCTAGAGTTAATGGGCAAATCCGACGTAGGCTCAGATTCCTGCCGTAAGGTCCAAAGCGGTTGCTATCGCCGCACGCGCCGGTGCCGCGCGCCGGGCGCGCTATTAGCGGGCTGCCCTAGCCAAATTTCAGCTGACTAAAAGGGGGATAGATCAGCACCTGATACCCGCCAGGCGGGTAGCCGGAGCCGACCGAACGACCGCTCGCGTACGGGGAGGAACATGTCTACGGCGGAGACCACAACCGCACATGACACCACCGGCAGTGAACCGGACGGCAGCACCGGGTCAGCAACCACCGAGCCAGCCACCGGAGGGCCAGCCACCGGAGGGCCAGCCACCACTGGGGCAGAACTGGCCCCAACCGTCGGGCCGGACCCGCGCTCCGGCGCAGCCCCGGCCTTCGCCGGCCCATCGGCGCGGCGGCGGGACCGGACCGTCACCACCAGCCAGCTAGCGGCCGGCCTGATCATCGGGGCGGTCTGCCTGGCCGCGGTGCTCTGGTACGTCCCGAGAATCGTCCGGACCGACACCGAGTCGTTCACCGGCACCGTGGTCAGCAACGGGATCACGAACCTCAACTTCGCCTCGTCCGGCCTGGTCGGCCGGATTCAGGTGCACCTCGGGCAGGCCGTCAAGGACGGCCAGGTGCTGGCCACCGAGACATCCGCGTCGGCCGCCAAATCGCTCAGTGCCGACCGGGCCGCGATCACCGCGGCCCAGGCCACCGTGGCCGCGCTGAAGGCCGAACCCGTCACGACGACCACCAACGCCAGCATCGCAGCCGCCAACGCCCAGCTGGCCAAGGCGCAGGCGCAGCTGTCCGCGGATAAGGTGGCCGTGTCCGAGGCGCAGATCGTGGCCCCGTCGGGGGGCACCGTGATCGCCATCAATGCCCAGCCGGGCGAGGCGGTGACCGCGGCCGGCGTGCGGACATACTCGGCGGCGTCCCAGGGCAGCAGCTCGCAGTCCCCCCCGTTCTCGCTGCTGCCCGAAGGGCCGGCCACGTCGGTGAAGAACAACAACACGCAGACCGCGCTGCCCATGATCGCGCTGCGCACGTCCACCAGCTGGGAAGTCAACGCGCTCGTGCCGGAAAGCCACATCTCCTCGGTGCGCGCTGGGCAGAAAGCCACCATCAGCGTGCCCGCCGTCGGCCTGCAGCACATCGCCGCCGTGGTCCGCCAGGTGGCACCCACCCCGGTCAGCACGTCGGGCGGCACCTCATACCAGGTCACGCTCAGCGTTACCGGCCACCGGCAGATCACCCCGCTGGACGGGATGACGGCTGACATCCAGCTTGGATCGTGATCCGCCTCGGCTACCGTCGGGAGGGTGGACGGTCGAACCCGCGGTAACTCGCGGTGGGACGCCTGGGCGCTCGGCCTGACGGCCATGCTCGCCTGCCTGCTGGCCAGCTGCACCACTCAGGCGCCCAGCCCCCGGCCCAGCCAGACCGGCACCCAGGCACCGGGCCGGCTCACCTGGATGCTGACCAGGGCCGCGCTGGCCAGCGTGCTCAGCGACCCGGCGGCCCGGTCGCGGCTGGACGGGGCGCCGGTCTATCAGATCCTGCAGACCGGCCAGCACCCGCTGGGGGCGATCCCCGCCGTCCCGGTCGTCACCGTCTCCTCGGTCAGCGAACTGGCCCAGACGCTGTCCGGCCGCAGGCTGCCCACCGGGACCCGGGCCGTGCTCTACGACCCCGAGGCGTGGCCGTTCACCCCGGTAGCCGAGCAGCGCGACCCGGCCAAGGCGGCCCAGCAGGCGCTGCGCCTGGCCCATGCCCACGGCCTGCGGCTGTTCGTGGCCCCGGCCCTCAACCTGACCACGCTGCGGCCCGGCTCCGGCCCGCGCTGGCAGCAGTTCCTGCGGCTGGGCCTGGCCGGGGCCATGGCCAAGGCGGCCGACGTCATCGAACTGCAGGCGCAGAGCCTGGAGCGGGACACCGGCAGCTACGCGGCGTTCGTGCACGAGGCGGCCCGGCAGGCCCGGGCGGCCAACCCGCGGGTGACCATCCTGGCCGGCCTGTCCACCAATCCGCCGGGTGCCGAGGTGACCAGCCAGCAGCTCACCGCGGCCATCCGGGCCACCTCCGGGGTGGTCAGCGGGTACTGGCTCAACATCCCGGGCCGCGGCCAGCGCTGCCCCAGGTGCAACGCCCCGCGCCCGGACCTGGCCCGGCAGCTCCTGGGCGCGCTGCCCTGAGCGGCCCAGCCCAGGAGCTCCGTAGGATCGAGATCATGCTGAGTGACTCCGAGGTCCAGCGCGCGCTGGTTATCGCCGCGCATCCGGACGACATCGACTTCAGCGCCGCGGGCACGGTGGCGCTGTGGACGGACGCCGGGATCGAGGTGACCTACTGCCTGGCCACCGACGGCGATGCGGGCGGCTTCGACGATTCGGTTCCGCGGGCCGAGATTGGCCCGCTGCGCCGCAAGGAGCAGACCGCGGCGGCGGCCTGCGTGGGCGTGCACGACCTCAGGTTCCTCGGCTACCCGGACGGGCAGGTGGAGCCGACCCTGGCGCTGCGCAAGGATCTGGCCCGGGTGATCCGCCAGGTCCGGCCGGACCGGGTGCTCTGCCCGAGCCCAGAACGCAACTACCAGCGGATGGGCATCAGTCACCCGGATCACCGCGCGGTCGGCTCGGCCGCGCTGGACGCGGTCTACCCGGACGCGCGCAACCCGTACGCGTTCCCCGAACTGCGGCTGACCGAAGGACTTGAGGCCTGGACCGTAGGCGAGGTGTGGATCTCCGCGGGCCCCGTCCCCAATCACTTCGTGGACATCACCGGCACGTTCCCCCGCAAGATCGCCGCGCTCAAGGCGCACGAGAGCCAGACCGCGCAGCGGGAGGGCCTGGAAGACTTCCTCCGCGCCCGGCTGGCCCAGACCGCCGAGCAGGCCGGGTTGCCCGCCGGCCACCTGGCCGAGGCGTTCCAGGTACTCAACCCGGGCTGAGACAGCCCCGGCTCAGTCAGCAGCCCGGCTCAGTCAGCAGCCCGGCTCAGTCAGCGGCCCGATAGGCGGTCCGGCCCGGCGGCGGGGCCCCGCCCGGATCCACCCAGTACTCGGTCCCGCTGGCCAGCCGCCCATCCCGCAGCACCCAGACCGCGGCCATCCGGAACAGGTCGCCGCCCGGCGCGCGGACCTGCACCTCGGCCGCGGCCGAGGCGTCGTCGCCCAGCGTGCGGAGCACCTCCAGCTCGCCCCACGGCTCGGGATACTCCCGTTGGAACCGCAGCACCTGCTCCCGGCCGACCAGCCGTTCCCCGGTCGCGGGCATGTCCAGCACCGCGTCCGGGTGCAGATACGTCTCCGCCCGGGCCCAGTCCCTGGCCTGGTAGGCGGTGTACAGCGCGCGAGCCATATCAGCCCCAGTCACGGGGTAAGCCTGCCAGGTAATACCGAGGTCAGCGAGAGCTGGGGCTGGTGCGGCGCGGATGGCCGTCCTAGGTTGGGCATCAGGAGCCACAGCCGTCTCCTGAGGAGGAGCTCGGATGACAAAGATCACCGTCCTGGTCGACGGCGTCACATATGTCGATGACGTCGAACCTCGCCTGCTACTCGTGCACTACCTGAGGGAGCGTCTCGGCAAGACTGGCACGCCGATCGGGTGCGACACCTCCAACTGCGGCGCATGCACCGTGCACCTGAACGGAATGTCCGTCAAGAGCTGTTCTGTCCTCGCGGTCCAGGCGGACGGCGGCGAGATCACCACGATCGAGGGCCTGTCCAACGGCGAGTGGCACCCACTGCAGCAGGCGTTCCACAGCGAGCACGCGCTGCAGTGCGGCTACTGCACCCCGGGCATGATCATGGCGGCAGCCGACCTGCTCCGGGAGAACCCGGACCCCACCGACGAGGAGATCCGCGACGGGCTGGAGGGCAACCTCTGCCGGTGCACCGGATACCAGAACATCGTGCGGGCCGTGCGGCGCGCCGCCGGAGCGAGGTGAGGGCACAATGACCGCTGATATGCAGGCACCTCCGGTCACCGAGCTGGGCCGGGCCCGGCCCCGCAAGGAGGACGCCCGGCTGGTCACCGGCAAGACCAACTGGACCGACAACATCGTGCTGCCTGGCCTGCTGCACGTGGCGTTCGTGCGCAGCCCGTTCGCGCACGCCCGGATCAGCCGGGTCGACGTGCGCGGTGCGCTCCAGGTGCCGGGCGTGGTGGCCGCGTACTCCGGCGACGACTTCGGCGCGGAGCAGGGCAGCCTGCCCTGTGCCTGGCCGGTCACACCGGACATCGTCATCCCGGCCCACCCGCCGATGGCCACCGAGGAGGTCCGGTACGTGGGCGAGGCGGTGGCCTGCGTGGTCGCCCGGGACCGGTACACCGCGGCCGACGCGGTGTCCGCGGTGGAAGTGGACTACGAGCCACTGCCCCCGGTGCTGGACATCCGGACCGCACTGGACCCGTCCTCCCCGCGGGTGCACGAGTCCGGCAACAAGAGCTTCGAGTTCCTGCTGCAGAACGGGGATCTGGACGCGGCGTTCCGCGACGCGCCGGTGGTGATCGAGCGCACCTACCGGCAGCAGCGGCTGATCCCGAGCGCGATGGAGCCACGCGCGGTGGTCGGCTGGAATGAGGGTGACGAATACACCCTGTGGTCGGCGACCCAGATCCCGCACGTGCTGCGCGTCATGCTGGCCCTGACGACCGGCATCCCGGAGCAGAACATCCGGGTGATCGCGCCCGACGTGGGCGGCGGCTTCGGCTCCAAGCTCCAGGTCACCGCGGAAGAAGTGCTGGCCCTGCTGATCTCCCGCAAGGTGGGCCGGCCGGTCAAGTGGACCGAGTCGCGCAGCGAGGGCAATCTCACCGTGCACCACGGGCGGGACCAGTGGCAGCGGATCAAGCTGGCCGCCGACTCCGACGGCCGGATCCGGGCCCTGGACGTCGACTTGCTGGCCGACATGGGCGCCTACCTGATGCTGGTCACCCCGGGTGTGCCGCTGCTCGGCGCGTTCATGTTCAACGGCATCTACAAGATGGACGCCTACTCGTTCAAGTGCACCGGGGTGTTCAGCACCAAGATGCCGACCGACGCTTACCGGGGCGCCGGGCGGCCGGAGGCCACGTTCGCCCTCGAACGGATCATGGACGAGCTGGCCGCCGAGCTCAAAATGGATCCGCTGCAGGTGCGCGAGCGGAACTGGATCAAGCACGAGGAGTTCCCGTACGACACGATCTCCGGGCTCACCTACGACAGCGGCAACTACGAGGCGGCCACCGCCCGGGCCAGGCAACTGTTCGACTACGACGCGCTGCGCGCCGAGCAGCAGCGCCGCCGGGACAGCAAGGACCCGGTGCAGCTCGGTATCGGCACCTCCACCTACACCGAGATGTGCGGGCTGGCCCCATCCCGGGTGCTCGGGTCGCTGTCCTACGGCGCGGGCGGCTGGGAGCACGCCTCGGTGCGCATGCTGCCCACCGGCAAGGTCGAGGTGGTGACCGGGTCGAGCGCCCACGGCCAGGGCCACGAGACAGCCTGGAGCCAGATCGTGGCGGACAAACTCGGCATCCCGTTCGAGGACGTCCGCGTGCTGCACGGCGATACCCAGGTCTCGCCCAAGGGCATGGACACGTACGGATCCCGGTCGCTGACGGTGGGCGGCATCGCGGTGAACGGCGCTTGCGAGAAGGTGATCACGAAGGCCAAGCGGATCAGCGCGCACCTGCTGGAAGCGAGCGAGGACGACATCGAGTTCACGCACGGCCGGCTGCACGTCCGCGGCGACCCGGAGAGCGGGCACACCATCCAGGAGATCGCGCTGGCCGCGTTCACCGCGCATGCGCTGCCGGAGGGCGTCGAGCCCTCGCTGGACTCCGACGCCACTTACGACCCGGAGAACTTCTCGTTCCCGCACGGCACCCACCTGTGCGCCACCGAGGTGGACACCGAGACCGGCCAGGTCACCATCCGCAGCTACGTAGCCGTGGACGACGTGGGCAACGTGGTCAACCCGCTCATCGTGGACGGCCAGGTGCACGGCGGCCTGGCCCAGGGCATCGCCCAGGCCCTGTACGAGGAAGCCATCTACGACGACGAGGGCAACCTGACCACCACGACCATGGCCGACTACCTGCTGCCGTCGGCCGCGGACCTGCCGCACTTCACCACCGACCGGACCGAAACCCCGGCGACGACGAACCCGCTGGGCGTGAAGGGCGTCGGCGAGGCGGGCACGATCGCGTCCACCCCGGCTGTGGTCAACGCCGTCGTGGACGCGCTCCGGCCGTTCGGCATCCAGGACGTCACGATGCCGTGCACCCCGGAGCGGGTCTGGCGCGCCATCAAGGCGGCTCAGGACGCCGCCCCGGGCACCCAGGTGACCGGGGATTCGGCCACCCCCGCCCATGGCACGATCGGGCACGTCAGCGGCGACGATGCCGCCGAGGCACACGGAGGTGCGGAATGATCCCGGCGGCATTCGAGTACACCCGGCCCGCCTCGGTGGACGAGGCGGTGCGGGCGCTAGCCCAGGGCGGCGAGGACGCCAAGGTGATCGCGGGCGGGCAGAGCCTGCTGCCGCTGCTGCGGCTCCGGCTGGCCTACCCCGAGCTGCTGGTGGACATCGGTAACCTCGCCGAGCTGCGCGGCGTGCGGGACGAGGGCGACCGGCTGTGGATCGGCGCGCTGACCACGCACGCCGAGATGGTCCGCGACCCACTGGTCCGCGAGCAGTGCGGGCTGCTGTCCGAGGCGACGGCCACGGTGGCCGACCCGGCGGTCCGGCACCGCGGCACGCTCGGCGGCTCGCTGTCGCACGCCGACCCGGCCGGTGACCTGCCCGCCGTGGTGCTGGCCCTGGACGCCACCATGACCGCGGCCGGGCCGGACGGCTCCCGGGACATCTCCGCCGCGGACTTCTTCGCGGATTACCTGACCACCACGCTGGGCCAGGACGAGATCCTCACCGGGGTCCGAGTGCCCAAACTCGGCGCGGCTTGGGGCTATCGTTATGAGAAGTTCCACCGGACGGCCCAGGCGTGGGCGATCGTAGGTGTGGCGGCCGTGGCCCGGCGATCCAACGGGCAGGTAGCCGAAGCCCGGATCGGGCTCACCAACATGGGTTCCGTCCCGGTCAGGGCCCGGGCGGCGGAGGAGGCGGCCGCCGGGGCCGAGGCTAACCGCAGCGCCCTGCGGGCGGCCGCAGCGCACGCCGACGAAGAAACGCAGCCGCCGTCAGATCAGCACGGCGCGCCCGACTACCGGCGCCACCTGGCGCGGGTGCTGACCGCTAGGGCGCTGGCGGTGGCAGCTGGAGTCTGAGCAGATGGAATTGGAGCATTCGTTCACCATCCCGGTCCCGCCCGAGCAGGCCTGGGGTGTACTCCTCGACGTCGAGAAGGTGGCGCCCTGCATGCCGGGCGCCACCGTCGACTCGGTGGACGGCGGCGAGATCAAGGGCCGGATCAAGGTCAAGGTCGGGCCGGTCGCCCTCACCTACGCGGGCACCGCCCGCTTCACCGAGCAGGACGAGCAGGCCCGCAAGGTCGTCTTGCAGGCATCCGGCAAGGAGACCCGGGGCAGCGGCACCGCCGCGGCCACGATCACCTCCACGCTGACCGACGACGCGGGCCAGACCCGCGTGGTGGTGCACACCACGATGACCGTGACCGGGCGGCCAGCCCAGTTCGGCCGGGGTGTGATGGCTGAGGTGGGCGGCCGGGTCATCGAGAAGTTCGCCAGCAACCTGGCGGCACAGCTCTCCGGTGGTGCGGCCGCTCCGGCCGCCTCCGCTCCGGCTGCGGCCGGCGCGGGCAGTACCGATACCGAACGCCAGTCCGCCACCGCGGCCGACAGCAGCCCGGGGGCCGGCCAGGCCCCGGACCAGGCCAAGGCGCCGATCGAGGAACTGAACCTCCCGGTGCGGTCGTACAACAGCCTGCGCCGCGAGGGGGTGCATACGGTCGGCTCGCTGACTGCGCTCAGCGAGGAGGATCTGCTGGCCATCGACGGGCTTGGCCCGGCTTCGGTCAAGGAGATCCGGTCCCGGCTGGCCGACCGGGGCCTCAGCCTGGGCACGGCCGGGGGCAACGGTGGCCCGGGGGCCGCCGCGGCCAGCCAGACCGTCCCGGCCGCGGGCCCCGGCCCGGTGGCTGGGGCCACGGCGGACCGGGACCTGGCCGCCTCGAACGGCCTGCTGCCGCCGCAAGGCGTCCGGCCGCCGGACGAGGACGCGCTCGACCTGCTGAGCGTGGCCGGGCTGCCGGTGCTCAAGCGGGCGGTGCCGGCCATCGGCGCGGCCGTGTTCGGTGCCATCCTGTTCGGCCTGCTGCGCCGGCGCCGCCGCCGGTCCCGCGGCTAAAGCTACATATGTAGCCGGAGCGTCACCGGCCCGCCCGGTTAGGGTGGGCTGGTGACCGCCTCGCTGCCTGGCTTCGGCCGGGACTTCTCCACCAGCCGCTCGCTGGCCGGGGAGCTGGATGCGGCCGACCCGCTGGCCAGCCTGCGGGACCGGTTCGCCTGCCCCGAGCCGGGCCTGATCTACCTGGACGGCAACTCGCTCGGCCTGCTGCCCCGGGTGACCGCCCAGCGCATCGGTGAGGTGGTAACCGAGCAGTGGGGCGCCGGCCTGGTGCGCTCCTGGGCCGGCTGGGTCAGCCTGCCGCAGCAGGCCGGCGACCTGCTCGGCCGCGTGCTGCTCGGGGCGGCGCCCGGCCAGGTCGTGGTGAGTGACTCCACCACGGTCAACCTGTACAAGCTGGCCTGCGCGGCGCTGCGCGCGCAGCCGGGGCGCCGGGTCATCGTGACCGATGACGACAACTTCCCGACCGACCGGTACGTGCTGGACGGGGTGGCCGCCCAGTTCGGGGCCGAGCTGCGCATCATCCACACCGACCTGGACGACGGGATCAGCCCGGCCGCGCTGGCCGGCGCGATCGGCCCGGACACCGCGCTGGTCAGCCTGTCGCATGTCGCCTACCGGAGCGGCGCGCTGGCCGACCTGGCGGGCCTCACCGCGCTGGTACACGAGGCGGGCGCGCTGGTGCTGTGGGACCTGTGCCACGCGGCCGGCGCGGTCCCGGTCGACCTGGACGCCAGCGCCGCCGACCTGGCCGTGGGCTGCACCTACAAATACCTGAACGCGGGCCCGGGCGCGCCCGCGTTCCTGTACGTGCGGCAGGATCTGCAGGACCGGCTGCGGCAGCCGATCCAGGGCTGGTTCGGCCAGCGGGGGCAGTTCGAGATGGGCCCGGCCTACGACCCGCTGCCCACCGTGGCCCGGTTCACCACCGGCACGCCGAACGTCCTGGGCACGGTGGCGGTGCAGGAGGGCGCCCGGCTGCTCGGCGAGGCCGGCCTGCCGGCTCTGCGGGACAAGGGCATCCTGCTGACCAGCTATCTGATCGGGCTGGCCGACGCCTGGCTGGTCCCGCTGGGCTGCGCGCTGGCCACGCCGCGGGACCCGCTGCGCCGCGGCTCGCACGTGTCGCTGTATCACCCGGAGGCGTGGCGGATCAGCCAGGCGCTGATCCGCGCCGGGGTCATCGGCGACTACCGGGTCCCGGACCGGCTCCGGCTCGGCCCGGCCCCGATCTACACCCGGTTCACCGACGTGTGGGACGCGCTGAGCATCCTCCGCGAGATCATCGAGACCCAGGCCTACGCCGACCTCCCCGCCGAACCAGCCGAAGTCACCTGAGCCCAGCCACCAGCTGCGAAGGAACAACCTCCACCGGGAACGGCCGCTCGGCAACGAATGTCTCGTCCCCGCTTACGTGCGCGACCTGCTTGTACCGGGCACGACCAAGCTCGAACGCGACCAGTTCAGGCTGGCCCAAGTCAGGCACGACAATCCAATAGGACTCGACACCGAACTCCTGGTACGCGAGCTTCTTCGCATTCAGGTCGAACAATGCAGTGCTTGGCGACCGGATTTCCACCACGAGCAGCGGTGGACGAGTGATCTTGGTCCCGCCGAGGTCAGCCAGT
>DATCUG010000379.1:0-4066 GCA_036567525.1 Streptosporangiaceae bacterium
CGGACCGCGGGCGCGCCGCAACGGCCCGAGGGGGGACCCGCCCGCCTGGCCGGGATGCCGCGGCAACCGGCGCGCGAGCGGCAACCGGCTGGGGAGGGGTGACCGGCCCGGGCGCGGCAACCGGCTGGGGAGGGATGACCAGCCCGGGCGCGGCAACCGGCTCGGGAGCCGTAGCGGCCGGCTGGACGCCTGCCGGGCCTAGCGGGCGGCCGCGCTATGACCTGCGGCCCGGCTCGCCCGATCTGTCGCTGTTTCCCCGGCCGGCCTGGCTGGCCGCGGCCCGCCGGGCGGTCAACGCCGCGCCGTCCAGCGCGCTGGGCTACACCGACCCGCGGGGGCGCCCCGAACTCCGCGCCGCGCTGGCCGGCTACCTGGCCCGGGCCCGCGGCGTCCAGGCGCACCCGGACCACATCGTGATCTGCGCCGGCTTCACCCAGGGACTGGCCCTGCTCAGCCACGTGCTGCGGGCCCGCGGGCTGGCCACGCTGGCCATGGAGGCCTGCGGCCAGCCCAGCTACCGGGACCAGGTGCAGGCCAGCGGGCTGGCCCTGGCCCTGCTCCCGGTGGACGAGGCCGGCGCCGTGGTCGGCCGGCTGCCCGGCAGCGGGGCGGGCGCGGTGCTGCTCACCGCGGCGCACCAGTTCCCGCTCGGCGCGGCGCTGGCCCCGCAGCGCCGGACCCAGGTCATCGGCTGGGCCCAGGACACCGGGGGAGTGGTCATCGAGGACGACTACGACGGCGAGTTCCGCTACGACCGCCAGCCGGTCGGCGCCATGCAGGCGCTCGCGCCCGGGCAGGTCGTCTACGCCGGGTCGGCCAGCAAGAGCCTGGCCCCCGGGCTGCGGCTCGGCTGGCTGGTGCTGCCCGCCGGGCTGGCCGCCCAGGTGGCCGCGGCCCGGACCCTGGCCGACCGCCAGGGCAGCACGTTCGACCAGCTCACGCTGGCCGAGTTCATCAGCTCCGGGCAGTACGACCGGCAGGTCCGCCGGGCCCGGCTGGCCTACCGGCGGCGCCGCGACCGGCTGGTGGCCACGCTGCGCCAGCAGGCCCCGCGCCTGCGCGTCACCGGCATCGCGGCCGGCCTGCACGCGGTGCTGGAACTGCCCCCGGGCAGCGACGAGGACGACCTGGTGGCCCGGGCCGCCCGCCGCGGCCTGGCCGTGGAAGGGCTCGGCCCGTACTGCGCGCCCGGGCACCCGCGCGGGCCCGCCCTGGTCCTCGGCTACGGCACCCCGCCGGAGCACGCGTTCACCGGCGCACTCGCCCGGCTCTGTGCCGTATTGGCCGAATAATCCTCCTGTTTACCGCCGGGCCAGGCAGCACATATTTCTTTCTGAACGCCAGTACGGCGCGCTGACCTGGGCAAATCACAGTTTTTCGGGGGGCGGGGAAATAATGGTCACTGCGGGCAGCTACCGCAATTTCGGGCAGCAGTTTTCCGGGGGCAAGGCGCGCTGGGCTCGCGTCGCCGTGGCTGGCTGCGCGGCCCTGGCCGCCGCGGCCAGCACCGCCGCCCCGGCGTCCGCGGCCGGGCCAACCGCCGCCGCGCGCACCCTGGCCGTCCGCACCCTGCGCGACGCCGGGCCGGGTTCGCTGCGCGCCGCCATCACCGCCGCCAACCTCGGCGGCCCGCACTCGGCCACCCGCGTCGTGTTCTCGGTCCGCGGCACGATCAGGCTGGCCCGGGCACTGCCCGCGATCCACCGCCGGGTCACGATCGACGCCACGTCGGCCCCCGGCTATCACGGCGGCGGGCCGCCGGTCGTCGCCATCAACTGCCACCGCCACCTGGGCCTGGTGTTCGGCCCGGGCGCGGGCGGCTCGTCGCTGCTCGGCCTAGCCGTGGACCGGGCCAGCGACGCCGGGGTCACGCTGGTCGCCCGGCACATCACGCTGAACCACGACTACATCGGGCTGAACCTGCGCGGGCATCCAGCGGGCAACCTCGGCAACGGGGTGCTGGTGGCCTCGAACGGCAACCGGATCGGGCTGAACCCGGCCAAGGCGGTCAACGTGGTGGCCAACGTGATCTCGGCCAACGCGGGCGCGGGCATCGTGCTGGCCGGATCCGCGCACAACACGGTGGTGTCCAACCGCATCGGCACCAACCGGGCCGGCACCCGGGCGCTGGGCAACCGCGGCGACGGCATCGTGCTGACCGGCGGCGCCGCGGACAACGAAATCGGCGGCACCGCCTACGTGAACCCGGCCACCGGCCAGGCCAACGACCCGACCGGCGACAAGGGCACCGAGCAGCCGGTCTTCGTGGTGCCGCCGCTGGGCAACACGATCTCCGGCAACAAGGGCAACGGTGTGCTGATCAACGCGTTCGCCCGGGACAACCGGCTGAACGGTAACTTCATCGGGACCACCGGCCATGGCGACCGGGCGCTGGGCAACGCCAAGAACGGGGTGCGGATCTACCACGCCGGCCCCGGCAACTCGCTGACCGGCTGCAAGTTCGTCAACAACCCGTTCGTCTACTACAACGTGATCAGCGGCAACGGCCGCAACGGGCTGTACGTGACCGGCAGCAACAACGTCACCGTGCAGGGCAACTTCTTCGGCATCGCGGCGAACAACGCGGACCCGCTGGGCAACCGGGGCGACGGCATCCTGGTCGGTGGCTCCTCGGCCAACACGCAGGTGGGCGGCGTCATCCCGCTGGGCAACGTATCCGCGGGCAACGGCCGGAACGGCATCGAGGTGAACGGCACCGCGCACGGGTTCGTCACGTTCAACACGTTCGGCGGGCTGGCCGCGTTCGGCGGCGCTGTGCCCAACGGGCACGACGGCGTGCTGATCACCTCGACCGGCGGGGACAACCTGGTCCGGACCAACGTGATGTCCGGCAACACGGGCAACGGCATCGAACTGGCTGGCAACGCGTCCGGGGTGACCGTGGACCCGGACATCTCAGGGCTGAACACCAAGGGCAACGGGCTGCTGCCGAACGGCGGCGACGGGGTGCTGATCGACGGCAGCGCGCACGGCAACACGATCGGCGGCACGCTGCGCTCGGTGATCCCGCAGAACACGTTCTCCGGCAACCAGGGCTACGGGCTGGCCATCACCGGGCACGCCTACCACAACCTGGTCACGCACAGCGCGATCGGCACCGACACCATCGCCACCGGGGCGCTGGGCAACCAGGCCGGCGGGGTGCTGCTGGCCGGCACCGCGTTCGACAACGCGATCGGTGCCCCGCGGCTGCACCCGGCCAACCTGATCAGCGGCAACACCGGCATCGGCGTAACGCTGCTGAGTCACACCCGGGACAACTGGGTGATCAACAACTGGATCGGCCTGGGCCGGTTCGGGCACTCGCTGCCGAACACCGGGCGCCCGGTGCTGAACCTGGGCCGCCATAACCACATACTGGGCAACCGGACCATGCCGCTGCCGCACCAGTCGGCCCGGCTGTGAGTCTTCTCACCCGGTTACCGGGGTGCCGGGAGGAAACGCTCTGCAGCCGGTCAGGTCACGCAAAGTGGGTAGGCAATTCCTCAAAGTGAGATAAGAGTTGCGCGATCGGGGCGCAATTTGAGCTCTAAAAGGACGGCTAGGCCGCGTACCTGGTGGATCACCGCGCGGGACGGCGCAGCGTACACCAGGTGCTGCGGCCCAGGGCCGCATCGCCTGAGTTGGGCGGCCGCCAGCGGGCACGGCAGTTCGTGCTGACCAGCGCGGACGGCGGACTGGCTGGTGCTAGGGCCAGCGCCTGGCTAGGATGCTCGCGCTGACGGCTTGGCGACCACTCAGCAAACTGGCCATAGGCTGCCCTTATCAAGCAGGGGTATCGGCTTAAGGGCCGGCGGGTACACTGCCGGCCACGGGACGGTTTACCGGGCTAACCACGCGGCCCGGCCGGAACCTGTCCCAGTCCACCGGCACTGGCGAGGGCGTCTGTGCAATCGCGGAAGGTGATGGGAGTCGGAATGCGCGTCCTGGTTCTCGGCGGCGATGGGTTTTGCGGCTGGCCGACCTCGCTGTATCTGTCGGATCGTGGCCATGATGTGACCATTATCGACAATCTGTCCCGGCGGAAGATCGATATTGATCTTGA
>DATCUG010000380.1:0-5310 GCA_036567525.1 Streptosporangiaceae bacterium
CGTGCTCGGCGACCTGGCCCAGGGCACCGCGCCGGCCGCCACGGCGAGCTGGCCCGCGCTGCTCGGGCACCTGGGCAAGGCGGACGCGGACCTGCGCGAGCTGCGCACCGGGTACCGGGTGCCGCGGCAGATCCTGGACTACGCCAACCAGCTGCTCGGCGCGCTGGCCCCGGGCCTGGCCCCGGCCAGCTCACTGCGCCAGGACCCAGCCGCGCTGGCCGTGCGGCCGGTCACCGGCCCGGCGCTGCCCGGCGCCCTGGCCAGCGTGTGCGCCGCCGCCCAGCAGGCCGCCGGGTCCACCGCGGTGATCGCGGCCGACGACCAGGTCGCCGCGCTGTCCGGGCTGCTCGCCACGGCCCGGCTGGCGCACCAGGTGCTGGACGGCCAGCATCCGGACCCCGGTGCCGGGCTGCTGGTGATCCCGGTCACGCTGGCCAAGGGCCTGGAGTTCGACCACGTCATCGTCGTCGAGCCGGCCCGCATCGTGGCCGCCGAAGCCCGCGGCCTGCACCGGCTGTACGTGGCGCTGACTCGCGCGGTGTCCCGGCTCACCGTGCTGCACAGCGAGCCGCTGCCTACAGCGCTTTCAGCACCGATGTGATCAGCGCGGCCGAGTCCTCGAAGGACAGCGCGGTGGCCCGCAGGTGGTTGAAGAACACGTTGTACCGGTCCACCTCGTCCACGTTCTCCACGTACAGCGCGCTGGTCAGGTCCTCCAGGTACACCACGTCCGGGTCGGCCCGCTCCGGGAAGGCCAGGATGACGAACGGCCGCCCCATGGCCGGGTGCGCGCCCGCGCCGAACGGCAGCACCTGGATCGCGACGTTCGGCAGCCGGCTCAGGTCGAGCAGGTAGTCGAGCTGGAGCCGCATCAGCCCCGGACCGCCCACCTGCCGGCGCAGCGCGGCCTCGTCCAGCACGGCCCATAGCTGCGGCGGGTCCTCGCTGGTCAGCGCGGGCTGGCGGGCCATCCGGAACGCGACGTTGCGCTCCACCGCCTCCGGGCTGCCGTCCACCGCCCCGGCCGCGATCACCGCCCGCGCGTAATCCTCGGTCTGCAGCAGCCCGGGAATGAGGGTGACCTCGTAGATCCGGATCTCCGAGGCTGCGCTCTCCAGCCCGATGTAGGTGGCGAACCGTGGCTCGATGGTGTCGCTGTACGCATGCCACCAGCCCTTCTGCCGCGACTCCCGGGCCAGCTGCACCAGGCTGTCCCGTTGTGGCTCAGGCACGCGGTAAAGGTCGAGCATGTCCCGGACGTCCCGGGGTGACACCCGCACCCGCCCGGTCTCGATCCGGCTGATCTTGGAGGTCGAGCACTCCAGGTGCTCGGCCACGTCCTCACAGGTCAGCCGCGCCGCCTCACGGAACCTGCGCAGTTCCAGCGCCAGCCTGCGGCGCCGCACAGTGGGGCTCTGCTGGGTGGCCGTCGGTCTTCCCCCGTTCCGGTGAGCTGTCTCCCGGGCAACTGTACGTGCGAAATACTGAATGCATGTTGCAAACCGCAATCGCAAGCGTCATCCTGAACTCGGAACTCTAAGCTATCGCCCGATTACTAGAGGTGATTTAGATGGTGATGGGCGCCCAGCGGGCCGGCACCCTGTCCCGTGCTCCCAGCAGCGCTCAGGCCTGCGCCGACCGGCTCGACCAGCTCGGGCCCGCGCTGACCGGCTACCGGCTGACCGCGAGCCTGGTCACCCCGGCCGGCCGGGTACCCAGCCTGCGCGTGGTGAACCCGGAGGCCCCGGCGCTGGCCGAGGACGTGTACGCCGGCTGCTGCGAAGACGGCAGCTGGTGGTTCTGGTGGTCCTGGGCCGAGCGGATCGCGCCCGCCAGCGACCTGGCCGCGGCGGCCGCCCGGATCGCGCACGTGCTGGCCGCCCCGCACCAGGGCTAGCGGTACAGCTAGCGGCTGAGCCCCGGGAAGGCCATCGTCCGGCCCAGCCAGCCGGTGGCGCGCACCGCGCAGGCCTGCGCCTGCCGGGCCCCCCAGGCGCGCAGCGCGGGGTCGTCCAGCGCGACCAGACCGAGGTACGCGGCGGCCAGCCGGTTCTGCAGGTACCCGGCCAGCGAGACGGCCTCGGCTGGGCTGTGCACCGGGAACGGCAGCCCGTAGGCGGCCCGCGCGGCGGGCGCCGTCGCGCCGCGGGAGGCCAGCATGGACACCAGCCCATCCCGGGTCACCTGGAGCTCGGCCCAGTCCCGCTGCGCCGCCGCCCGGCCGGCCGCGGGCAGGTGCGCCCCGGCCACGCCGTAGCCGTAGCTGGCCGCATCCACCGCGGCCAGCACCGCCTGCAGCGCGCCGCGGGTGGCCGGGCTGCTGCCGCGGGTGGCCGGGCCGCTCATGACGCGCCCCGGTGCGCCCGCAGCAGGGCGGCGTGGCTCGCCTCGGAGGCCGAGATGCTGGCCAGCAACTGGGCCAGCGACGGGCTGGCCGCGGCCAGCCGGCTGACCAGCGCGCCGGCCGCGGCCTGTTCCGCGGCGGCCAGCGCGCTCAGCCCCACGGCGGCCTGACCAGCCGCGGCGGACCGGGCCGGGTGCGGCGTGGGCGCCGGGCCGATGAGCCGGGACCGCAGCGCGGCCAGGTGGGCCAGATGCTGGTCAAGCACCGGATCGAGGATGGCTTTCAGGCTTGGGGTGCTGGCCAGCGCCGACCGGTACGACGCGATCAGCGCCTGCTCGGTGCCGATCGCGGCGCGCAGCACGGCCACGTCCGGCCGGGGCCGGGGCAGCGTGCCGAGCCCGCCCACGCCCTTGCACCCGGCCGCCAGCCAGGGCAGCGCCGCCCCGGCCGCGGCGAGCACGCTGCGCCGCCTCAGATCCGCCCGCACCGGTCCTCCCGTCGTGTACCCGCCGAGCGTAGGGCCAGCGCGGCTCCGGCCGGGCCGCGCCACCCCGGATTAACCTGGCCACGGACCGGCCAAGTCGGCTGCGCGGGCCGGTTAGGCTAGATCACGCCAGACAACAGCACAGGTCGCGGACGAGGAGGTCGTGATGCGTGGTGATACCCGTCACGTACCGTCACGTCCGGCTGACACCGGGCGGCTGACCCGGGTGCTCGGCCCGGTGGTCAGCGCGGCCGGCTTCGAGCTGGAGTCCGTCCGGGTGAGCACGGCTGGGCGGCGCCGCCTGCTGCGCGTCGTGGTGGACGCCGACGGCGGCCCCAGCCTGGACGATATCGCCCTGCTCAGCCGGTCGCTGTCGGCGGAACTGGACAGCTCCGGCGTGATGGGTGAGGCCGCCTACACGCTGGAGGTGAGCTCGCCCGGCGTGGACCGGCCACTGACCGAGCCACGGCACTGGCGGCGGGCCCGCGGCCGGCTGGTCCGGGTCCCGGTGAGCGGCGGGCCGGGCACCGTAACCGGCCGTGTCCTCGATGCCGGGGCCGGCGGGGTGACCCTGGACATCGACGGCAAGCCGCACGACTTCGGCTACCGGGAACTGGGTGCCGGCCAGGTGCAGGTGGAGTTCGGCGGCGGGGCCGGCCCAGGTGCGGCGGCCGGGCCCGGGGACGAGGGGGAGCCAGATGGACATTGATTTGAGCGTCCTGCGCAGCCTGGAGAGCGAGAAGGACATCTCGATGGACCTGGCCATCAAGGCCATCGAGGATGCCCTGCTGGTCGCGTACCACCGCACCGAGGGGGCCGCTCCCACCGCCCGGGTCGAGATCGACCGGCGGACCGGGCACGTCACGGTGTGGGCCACCGAGCCAGGCCCGGAAGGCAGCCCGGCCCGGGAATACGACGACACGCCGGACGGTTTCGGGCGCATTGCCGCGACCACCGCCCGCCAGGTGATCCTGCAGCGGCTGCGTGACGCCGAGGATGAGCTCACCTTCGGCGAGTACGCGGGCCGGGAGGGCGACATCGTGGCCGGGGTGATCCAGCAGGGCAAGGATCCCAAGGCGGTGCTCGTCGACCTGGGCAAGATCGAGGCCATCCTGCCGCCGACCGAGCAGGTGCCGGGCGAGCGTTACGCGCACGGCGAACGGCTCCGCTGCTACGTGCTGCGGGTGCACAAGGGCTACCGCGGCCCGTCGATCACCCTGTCCCGCACTCACCCCAACCTGGTCAAGAAGCTGTTCGCCCTGGAAGTCCCGGAGATCGCCGCGGGCGCGGTGGACATCGTGGCCATCGCCCGTGAGGCCGGCCACCGGACCAAGATCGCGGTCAGCTCGCATCAGCCCGGGGTGAACGCCAAGGGCGCCTGCATCGGGCCGATGGGCAGCCGGGTGCGGAACGTGATGACCGAACTGCACGGCGAGAAGATCGACATCGTGGATTTCTCCGAAGAGTCCGCGCAATTCGTCGCGAACGCGCTGTCGCCGGCCCGGGTGCTGCGGGTCAAGGTGGTCGATCCGCAGGCCAGGATCGCGCAGGTGATCGTGCCCGACTACCAGTTGTCGCTGGCCATCGGCAAAGAGGGGCAGAACGCCCGGCTGGCCGCGCGGCTGACTGGATGGAAGATCGACATCCAGCCGGACAACCCGGTCGGGGCGGCCGCCGCAGACCCTGGCCCGGGCGGGCAGCCAGAGTCGGCCGAACCGGAACCCCCGGCGGGCACAGCCGGAACTGGGCGCGGTGTCGCCGACGCGCCGACGAGGTAAGCTTACCTAGACCATGGCCAGACGGTCCTTGGGGCCGGTGCGGCCCGCGCCCGCGGTTCGCACCTGTGTAGGCTGCAAGGCTCGTGCGGCTAAGTCTGATTTGCTGCGGTTGGTCGCGGCCGGGGGCGATATCGTCCCTGACCCGCAAGCGCGGCTGCCCGGCCGGGGCGCGTATCTGCATCCCAGCCAGGAATGCTTCGAGCTGGCACAGCGCCGCAGGGCACTCCCGCGGGCGCTGCGCAGGCCGGCCCCGCTGGGTACCGGCCCGCTCGCGGGCTACCTGGCTGGGCAGGACGAACCGCCGGCCGGACAGGCAGGCAGGTCAGAAGGAACGGCAGCAGTGCCGGGAAAGCGGGATCAGTTGTGATGAGCGCGCGATGAGAACGCGGCGATGAGAACCCGAAACTGAGGCCGTCCGGAGCACGCGCTGCCCCGGATCGGCCACGAGGGCCCGGTGGAGCCGGGCCGACAGAGGGAGCGCAGTGGCGAAGGTCCGGGTATACGAACTCGCGAAGGAGTTCGGGGTAGAGAGCAAGGCCGTGATGGCCAAGCTCCAGGAAATGGGCGAGTTCGTCCGTTCGGCGTCCTCGACGATCGAGGCGCCCGTAGTTCGCAGGCTTAAAGATGAGTTCGGCGGCCAGGCGGCCAAGCCCCAGGGCAGGCGGCCGGCGGGCCAGCCTGGGCCGGCTCAGGCCGGGCAGGCC
>DATCUG010000381.1:0-5667 GCA_036567525.1 Streptosporangiaceae bacterium
AGCATCAGCACCGGGTCGTCGCCGCGCGCGCTGAGGTGGTGGATCCGGGCCCGCGGCCGCAGCCCATGATCCCGGACCGCCCGCGGCGAGGCGATCAGCAGCGCGGCCGCGGCGTCCGCGATCTGGCTGGACAGCGCGGCGGTGACCGTGCCGCCGTCGCGCAGCGGGGCCAGCACGGCCATCCGTTCCAGCGACGTGTCCCGGCGCGGGCACTCGTCCTCGGTCACCCCGGCATAGCCGGCTATCTCGCGGCGCAGCAGCCCGCCGTCGATCGCGGCCACCGCCCGCTGGTGGCTCCGCAGCGCGTACGACTCCAGCTCGGCCCGGCCCAGGCCCCACTTGGCCGCGATCAGGTCGGCCGCGCGGAACTGGGAGATCTCCTCGGCGCCGTACCTGGCCCGCCAGCCGGCCGACCCGCTGAACGGGTCGGCCACCCCGTAGGCCTGGCCGGCCAGCATGGCGGCGGCGATCGGGATCATGCTCATGTTCTGCACGCCGCCCGCGACGACCAGGTCGGCGGTGCCGCTGAGCACTGCCTGCGCCGCGAAGTGCACGGCCTGCTGTGACGAGCCGCACTGCCGGTCCACCGTCACCCCGGGTACCGCCTCGGGCAGCCCGGCGGCCAGCCAGGCGGTCCGGGCGATGTCACCGGCCTGCGGCCCGATGGTGTCCACGCAGCCGAACACGACATCGTCCACGGCTTCCGGGTCGGCGCCCGCCCGGTCCAGCACGGCGCGGATGACATGTCCGCCGAGATCGGCCGGGTGCGCGGCCGCCAGCCCGCCGCCGCGGCGGCCGACCGGGGTGCGCACCGCGTCGATGATGAACGCCTCGGCCACCGGGCCTCCTCGGCTCGCCGTCGCCCGCTGGCCGGCTTACCCTCGGCCGGTCACGGGCGTACCCTAGCTAGAACACGTTCTACTTTACCGCCGGCTCCGCGGCGCGCCAGGGGGCCGGTTCACCCGCGGCGCCAGTGGAGGGCGGATGGACCTGAGCTACACGCCGGAACAGGACAAGCTCCGCCACGAGCTGCGGGAGTACTTCGCCGCGCTGATGACCCCGGAGGTCCGGGCCGCGCTGGACGATGGCGGGGACTACGGCAGCGGCCAGGCGTACCGGCAGGTGGTCCGGCAGCTCGGCCGGGACGGCTGGCTCGCGCTGAGCTGGCCCGCGGAGTACGGCGGGCGCGACGCGCCCATGCTGGACCAGCTCACCTTCACCGACGAGGCGGCGGCGGCCGGGGTGCCGGTGCCGTTCCTCACCATCAACACGGTGGGGCCGACCATCATGCGCTTCGGCACCCCGGAGCAGAAGGCTCACTACCTGCCCCGGATCGCGGCCGGCGAGATCCACTTCTCGATCGGCTACTCCGAGCCGGAGGCCGGCACCGACCTGGCCGCGCTGCGCACCCGCGCGATCAGAGTGGAGGGGGACGGGGAGGTGGGTGGGGGTAGCTACCTGATCAACGGGCAGAAGATGTGGACCAGCCTGATCCAGTACGCGGATTACGTGTGGCTGGCCTGCCGGACCGACCCGGACGCGCCCCGGCACCACGGCCTGTCCATCCTCATCGTGCCCACCGACGCGCCGGGCTTCTCCTGGACGCCGGTGCCCACCATGGCCGGCCCGACCACCAGCGCCACCTACTACTCCGACGTGCGGGTCCCCGCCGCCGCGCTGGTCGGCCAGGAGAACCAGGGCTGGCCGCTGATCACCAACCAGCTCAACCACGAGCGGGTCGCGCTCACCTCGGCCGCGCCGATCCGCACCGCGCTGCGCGACGTGCGGGACTGGGCCGCCAGCACCAAGCTGGCCACCGGCCAGCGGGTCATCGACGCCGAATGGGTGCAGGTCAACCTGGCCCGGGTGCACGCCAAGGCCGAGTTCCTCAAGCTGCTCAACTGGCGGATCGCGGCCGAGGCGGGCCAGGGGCTGAGCCCGGCCACGGCATCGGCCTGCAAGGTGTTCGGCACCGAGTTCGCCACCGAGGCGTACCGGCTGCTGATGGAGGTGCTCGGCGCGGCGGCCACCGTGCAGGCCGGCTCGCCCGGCGCCGCGCTGGCCGGCCGGATCGAGCGGCTGCACCGTTCGGCGCTCATCCTCACGTTCGGCGGCGGCACCAACGAGGTGCAGCGGGACATCATCGCCACCGTCGGCCTCGGGCTGCCCGCCGCACGCCGCTGACCCTGCAGGAAGGCACCCGCGATGGACTTTTTGCTGAACGATATTGACCGCGAACTCGCCGCCCTGACCAGGAGCATCCTGGCTGGCGGACGGCGTAGCGGGGAGCTGGTGGCGGGCCCCGCGGACGCCGCCGGGCTGGCTGCCGGACGCTGGGCCGACCTGGCCAAGGCGGGCGTGCTGTCCGCCGGGCTGCCCGAGTCGCTGGGCGGGGCGGCCGCCGGGCTGCTGGCCCAGTGCGCGGTGCTGACCGAGATCGGCCGGGCCGTCGCCCCGGTGCCCTACCTGGAGTCGATCGTGCTCGGGGCCGGGGCGGTGGCCCGGTTCGGCACGCCGGAGCAGCAGCGCCGCTGGGCCGGGCCGGCCGGCCGGGGTGACCTGCTGCTGGCCGCCGCGCTGGCCGAGCCGGACAGCGACGACCCGGCGCACCCCACCACCACTGCCGGGCCGGCCCCCGAGGGCTGGGTGCTCGCCGGGGTCAAGACCATGGTGGACGCGGCCCCCGAGGCGGACTGGCTCCTGGTGCCGGCGGCCACACCGGACGGCAGCGCGGTGTTCGTGGTCAGCGCCGGGGCACCCGGCGTGACCGTGCAGCGGCAGCAGGCCACCGGCGAGCTGAGCACCGGCCAGCTCGTGCTGGCCGACGTGGCCGTGCCCGGCGACCAGGTGCTGGGCAGCGGCCCGGACGGCCTGCGGGCCGCGGCCTGGCTGGCCGCGCATGGCACCGTCGGGCTGTGCGCGCGCCAGCTCGGGGTGCTGGAGCGCGCGCTGGAGATGACCGCCGAGTACACCCAGAGCCGGGTGCAGTTCGGCCGGCCGATCGGCACGTTCCAGGCGGTGCGGCAGCGGCTGGCCGACGCGTACACCGACGTGGAGGCGGTCCGGCTGACCATGTGGCAGGCCGCCTGGACGCTGGCCGAGGGCCGGCCCGCCAGCACCGCCATCGCCACGGCCAAGTTCTGGGCCGCCGATGCCGGGCACCGGGTCGCGCATACCGCGGTGCATCTGCACGGCGGGGTTGGCATTGACATGAGTTACCCGCTGCACCGGTATTTCACCGCGGCTAAGCGCGGCGAGTTCGCTCTTGGCGGGGCGACCACCCAGCTGCGGCACATCGGCGCGGCCCTGGCCCAGTCGGGCTGACTGAAGTCCAATCAGTGAACTGACGGAGACGCCTATACGTGAAATGAGGGGCGGGGAAATCCCCGCAATTCCGTAAGGGGGAGACCTATGCAATGCTCGCAGTGCGGCAGCGATGCCGCCACGGGGGCCGGGACCTGCCCGGGGTGCGGGGCCGTGATACCCACCGCCGCCGAGGCGGCCACCCTCACCCAGGCTGGGCCGGCCATGGCGTTCCGCTTCGACGCGGCCCGCTGGACGATGGCCGACCGGATCGCCGGCGGCGCCACCCTGGTCCTGTTCATCAGCCTGTTCCTGCCCTGGTTCTCGGTCAGCGCGGGCTTCGGCAGCTTCAGCGAAAGCTCGTCGGTGGACGCGCTGACCGCGCACGGATACCTGTACCTGGTGCTGCTGCTGGCCCTGGCCATGCTGGGCTACCTGGTCGCGTCGGCCAGCCTGGCCAGCAGGCCGGCGCTGCCGCTTCGTCCCACTGGCCTCCGCGCTGGTCCGCGCCCAGTCCGGCCGCACCGCGTAGTTCCCGCCATTCCCCCGGGCCGCACCGGGGGAATTCGGCATTATTAGGCGCCAGCCGTTCAGCTATTCTGGCAAGCGGCTGGCGCGCGGCCGTTGTTCGGCCCAGCAGAACACTCAACCGTTTAAGCAAAAGTCGTGACGCCTTTTTTAACGCCTGCCATCAGGACGCGCCGGGAAACTTAACGCTGTCACCATCCGGCGGTGCCATACTTGTCGGCTATGTCCATGTGGATCTTCAAGGAGGACAGCAACGGCGCCGGCCTCCGGGTCGCGGTCAAAGATCTCATCGACGTGGCCGGGCTGCCCACCACGGCCGGATCCCGGGCCGTCGCGGCGCACGCGGCGCCCGCGGCCAGCGACGCTCCCTGCCTGGCCGGGCTGCGCGCCGCGGCCGCCCGCGGCGACGCCCATTTCGCCGGCAAGACCAACCTGCATGAGCTGGCCTACGGGATCAGCGGGATCAACCGCGCGTTCGGCACGCCGGTCAACCCGCTCGACCCGGCCCGGGTCCCGGGCGGCTCGTCGAGTGGGTCGGCGGTGGCGGTGGCCAGCGGCGAAGCCGACGTGGCCTACGGTTCGGACACCGGCGGCTCGATCCGTATCCCGGCCGCCTGCTGCGGGGTGGCCGGGCTCAAGACCACCTGGGGCCGGATCCCGCTGACCGGGGTGTGGCCGCTCGCGCCGAGCCTGGACACGGTGGGCCCGATGGCCCGCGATGTGGCTGGCCTGGTCGCCGGGATGGCGCTGCTCGAACCGGGGTTCACCGTGACGGCCGGGCCGCCGCAGCGGATCGGCCGGGTGGACGTGGGCGCCGACCCGGCCATCGACCTGGCCGTGGACACGGCGCTGGCCGCCACCGGCTGGGCCGTCGTCCCGATCGAGCTGGCCGGGCTGGAGGACGCCACCAGCGCCGCGATGACCGTGCTGGACGCCGAAGCGTGGGCCTCCGATGGTGCGCTGGCCGAGTCCGCCCCGGACCAGATCGGCCGCGACGTGCTGGCCCGGCTGCGCCAGGCGGGCACCGTCACCGAAGCGGCGCTGGCCGCGGCCTGGCAGCAGGCCGGGATCTGGCGGGCGACCGTGGCCGCGCTGTGGGAGCAGGTGGATCTGCTCGCGCTGCCGACCTTGCTGGGTTTCCCGCCGACCTTGGATCACTCGCGGGACATGGTGCAGATCCGCGGGATCACCTCGGCGGTGAACCTGGCCGGGGTGCCGGCTCTGGCGCTGCCCGTGCCCACGGGCGGGCCGCTGCCCGCCAGCATCCAGCTGATCGGCCCGTCCGGTGCCGAAGACCGGCTGCTGGCCGCGGGCGCGATACTGGAGCAGGCGGTGCGCGGCTTACCTGGCTTGGTCAGCGGCTCCGCGCCGTGATCGTGGCCGACCAGGCGCCCGAGTTGCCGGTGAAGCTGTCGCCGTTGATGCCCAGGTACAGTTCGCCGCTGGCGGCGGCGGTCAGCTGCGCCGAGCTGCCCACCTCGAACGGGGCTCCGGTGCCGATCCGGGCGATCAGCGACCAGCAGGTCAGGCTGGGCGCCGGGAACTGGGCGCTCTGCGCCGGGTCGCTGGCGGCAGGCGTGCAGCCGGGAGTACCGGCCGGGCTTTCGCCCGCCGACGTGGCGCCGATGTAGATCTCGCCGGACGCGGTGATGGTCAGCTGGTCGCCGGCCCGCACGGTGATGCCGGTGCCGGTCCATTCCTGGCCGCCCGGCACGGCCTGGGTGTACGTGCGGGCCCGATGGCTGGCCGGGGTGGACGGGGCGGTGCTGGGGGTGGGTGACGCGGCGTTCGACGGCGCACCGGGCTGGCCAGCCGCGGGCTGGCCGCCGCCCGGCG
>DATCUG010000382.1:0-8839 GCA_036567525.1 Streptosporangiaceae bacterium
GATCCTGCTCCCGCTGGTCAGCGCCACCCGGCCAGCCAACCAGCCAGCCATCCGGCCAAGGAGCCAGCCAGCCACTCAGCCGGACGGTCAGCCCGGTGGCGGCCGGCGGCTCGGCACCACCGCCGCCCGGTCGGCGGTGGCGGTCGCGCTGTGCGGCGGCATCAACGGCGCCGCCACCGTCGCCGTGCTCATCCCCGCGGCCATCTACCTGCTCACCGTGCCCCGGCCCGCGCCGCGCTGGCGGCTGCTGGCCTGGTGGTGCCCGGCCGTCCTGCTGGCTACCGCGTGGTGGTCGGTGCCGCTGCTGCTGCTGTCCAGGTACGGCGTCTCGATCCTGCCGTACACCGAGAGCGCGTCCGTCACCACGTCGGTGACCAGCCTGTCCAACATCCTGCGCGGCACCGAGAACTGGGTCGCCTACCTGACCATCAACGGGCAGCCCTGGTACCTGCTCGGCTACCGGATCGCCACCGGCGTGCTGCCCACCCTGCTCACCGCGCTGGCCGCCGGCCTCGGCCTGGCCGGGCTGGTCGGCCGCGGCCTGCCCCGGCCCGCCCGCCGGTTCCTGCTCTGCACGCTGCTGGCCGGCCTGCTGATCATCTCGGCCGGGTACCTGAGCAGCCTGGGCAGCCCGCTGGCCGCCCCGGCCGACCAGCTGATCAACGGGGCGCTGCCCGCGTTCCGCAACGTGCGCAAGTTCGATCCGATGATCCGGCTGCCGCTCGCGCTCGGCCTGGCCCACCTGCTCGCCACCGCGCAGCCATCCTGGCTGCCCGGGGCGGCCAAGGTGAGCACCGAACGGCTGCGCCAGGCGCTCGGCGTAGCCGCCGCGCTGGCCATCGCCGGCCTGGCCCTGCCCGCCTACCAGAGCGGGCTGGCCAACCCGGGCTCGTTCACCCAGGTCCCGCCGTACTGGGTGAACGCGGCGCACTGGCTCAACCAGCGGGCCGGGCGGCAGACCGTGCTGGTGGTGCCGGGTGCGCCGTTCGGCCAGTACCTGTGGGGCAGCCCGCTGGACGAGGTGCTGCAGCCGCTGACCACCGCGGGCTGGGCCGAGCGGAACCTGTCCCTGATCGGCTCGCCCGGCAACGAGCGGCTGCTGGACACGATCGACCAGCAACTGGCGGCCGGGGCCGGCTCGGCCGGGCTGGCCGGGCTGCTGGCCCGGATGGGCGTCAGGTACCTGGTTGTCCGCAACGACCTGGACCGGTCGGTGCTGGACGGGACCTGGCCGGCCCGCATCCACCAGGCGCTGGCCAGCTCGCCGGGGATCAGGCCGGTGGCCCGCTTCGGCCGGGTGCCGGTAGGCAGCTTCACCCCGGACGACGCGGTCAGCAACTTCGACTCGCCCTACCCGCCGGTGCAGATCTACCAGGTAGCCGGGGCCGCGCCGGTGGCCACGGTGCAGCCGGCGGCCGGCGCGCTGCGCGTCTACGGGGCGCCGGAAAGCCTGCTCACCCTGGCCAGCGAGGGCCTGCTCGGCAGCCGCCCGGTGCTGCTCAACGCGGATGACCCGGGCCAGCCCGCCGCCGCCTCGGTGCTGACCGACTCGCTGCGCCGCCGCCTGCGCAACTTCGGCGAGCTGCGCACGTCGTACTCGCCCACGCTGACCGCCCGCCAGCCCCCCCACACGTTCGAGGCGGCCGGCGACTACCTGGCCCCGGGCTGGACCCGGTACCAAAGCGTGGCCAGGTACCCGGGCATCGCCAGCGTGACCGCATCCTCGTCCGCGTCCGACATCGGCGCCATCCCCAGCCAGTGGGCCAGCGGCCTGCTGCCGTACGCCGCGGTGGACGGGGACACCCGGACCAGGTGGGAGTCGGGCAGCTGGACCGGGCCACTCGGCCAATGGATCCAGCTCCGGTTCGACCGCCCGGAAGACCCGGGCACGATCCAGGTGGCGTTCGCCGACCAGGCCACGCTCGGCCCGGCCGTCACCCAGGTGCAGGTCAGCACCGCGGCCGGCCGGGTCACCGACCCGGTACGGGCAACCGGGCAGGCCCAGCCGCTCCGGGTGCCGCCGGGCCGGTCCAGCTGGCTGCGGATCACCGTCACCCGGCTGGCCGCCGCACTGAGCGCCCCGGTCGGCGCGCAGGCCGGCATCACCGAGATCTCGGTGCCGGGGGTGCACGCCAGCCGGTCCATCGTTGCCCCGCACCTGCCTGCCCGCACCGACCCGGCCGTGGTGGTGCTGGGCAAGACGCAGCCGCAGCCGTCCAGCTGCATGCTCACGTCGCTGCGCTGGGTGTGCTCCCCGTCGCTGCTCACCCCGGCCGAGGAGCAGTACGGGCTCAGCGCGCAGTTCACCGAGCCCACCGCGACTGGCGCCACACTGCGCGGCACCGCCGTCCTGCTCGACCCGGCGCTGATCCAGCGGTACGCCGGCTTCGGCCGCGGGCGCATCTCGGTCACCGGGTCCTCCACCTATACCAGCGCCCCGCAGGACCAGCCCTGGGCGGCGTTCGACGGCAACCCGGTCACCAGCTGGGTGGCGGGCGCGGGCGACGCGCACCCGACGCTCACCATCGGCTGGTTTCACCCGCGGCTGCTGCACCAGATCACCATCCAGCGCCCGGCCGGCGCGGCCGGCCTGCTCCAGGTGCTGCTGGAGGGCTCGCGCGGCCAGGTCCGCGGCGGCGCGGTCGGCCCGTCCGGGGTGGTCCGCTTCGCGCCGCTGTATACCAACCGGCTGACGATCCGGTTCACCCCGCTGAACGTGCCGCTGCAGATCTCCGGGGTGACGATCCCGACCGTGCCGGCGCTCGGCACGCCGGCCATCCCGTTCCGGCTGGCCTGCGGCCTCGGCCCGCTGGTCGAGCTGAACGGGCGGGCGGTGCCGACCCGGGTCTCCGGCACGTTCGCCGACCTGCTCACCGGCCAGCCGGTGCGGTTCACCGCCTGCCGCCAGGTGCGCCTCGCGGCAGGCCGCACCCAGGTCACCGAGCCGGCCACGGACGCGTTCTCCATCCAGGACGCCGTGCTGACCCGCGCCCTTCCCGCGGCGGCCAGCGCATCCGCCCCGGCCCGGGTCCTGTCCTGGACCCCCAGCCACCGTGTCCTCCAGGTCTCCGCGCCCACCCGCTCGTACCTGGTCCTGCACCAGAACTACAACCGGGGCTGGCGGGCCACGCTGCACGGCCGGCCGCTGCGCGCCGTCCAGCTCGACGGCTGGCAGCAAGGCTGGGTGCTGCCCGCGGGCAGCACCGGCCAGGTAACCCTTTCTTATTTGCCGAACGCTATCTACCGCGACTCAATCATCGGCGGGCTCGCGGCACTGGCGTTCATCATCGTGGTTGCCTGCTGGCCTGCGGCCTGGCGGCGGAGGCGGCGCCGGGGGCCGGTCAGCACCGCGGCGGCGGAACCGGCCGCCAGGGCGCAGCCGGGGCGGCTGCGGGCGCGGCTGTCCGGGGTGGGTGCCGCCGTCGCGGCCGGCGGCCTGGTCGGGCTGGCCGGGTTCTGGCTCGGCGGGTATCCGGGCATCGTCATCCTGCTCGGCTGCACCGGGGTGTTCCTGGCCGCGGCCAGTTACCGGCGCACCAGCCGGTGGTGGGGCGAGCTGGCCCGGCCGTGGCTGGTCACCGCGGCGCTGCTGGCCGCGGCGGGGTTGGGTGCGGCCGGCGAGGACCTGCGTCAGGCGGCGCACACCGGTGCGGTGGTGACCGGGCTGTGGAACACCGTCCCGCAGGTCATCGGCCTGGTGATTGTGGCCCGGCTGATCTCGGCGCTGGTCTTGCCCGACAGTGCTGGCCCGGGGGGACGACCCCCGGAACCCCCCGGTGACTAGCGTCGGCGAAGGAACCGCTGCGCCGGGCGTTCCAGCAGGTAGTAGCTGGCCATGGAGAACGCGATGGTGAAGATGGTCACGCCGAGCAGCACGCCCACCACCGCCACCGTGGAGTAGGCCCCGCCGTAGAACGCCGTCTTCAGGTGCAGCAGCGCGAAGAACGCGTAGGCGGCCAGGAACTGCCACAGGAAGATGCCGTAAGAGATCCGGCCCAGGAACCGGAAGCCGCGGCTGGCCAGCAGCCGGCTGGCCGCGGTCGGGTGTTCCCGCCACGGCTGGAACGCGAGCGGCGCCACCACGGCCAGCGCGATGATCGTGTACAGCGTGGTCTTGAACTCGGTGTTCCACAGGTTCGGCACGCCACCGAACTCGGGACCGGTGAGCGGGGTGCACGCGATCACGAACGCGCACCCCGCGATCAGCCAGCCCATGCCCGCCGAGTCGGCCACCGACCGGCAGAACCGGCTGGCCGGGCCGCCGCCCTCCGGTTCGGCCGCGGCCCAGGCCGAGCCGACCGCGATGGCCATCCCGGCCGCGAACCAGATCAGCAGCGGCGGCAGCGTCCCGGCGAACCACAGTTCCGGCCGCGGGTAGTAGGCCAGCACGGTCCAGCCGAACGATGAGACGGCCAGGATGGCCAGCACGGTGAGCATCCGGCGGGCACGCCGACCTATGTCGGCTTGGCTGGCCGGGGCCGTGGTGTGGGTGCGGGCCAGCGCCAGCCAGGCCAGGGCGGCGGCCAGCAGCGGGAGCAGGAGGTAGAACGACACCTCGACGACCAGGCTCCACATCTGGGACAGCCCGGTGGCCCCGGTGCCGGTCCACCACGGATGCGGGTCGTAGTTCTGCACCAGCAGCAGGTACTGCAGCCACGACCAGGCGTGCCGGGCCGCATGCGGGTTGAGCACCGGCAGCGCGATCAGCACCACGGCCCAGTACGCGGGCAGGATCCGCAGCGCGCGGCGGCGCAGGTAGCGCCGCACCTGGCTGGCCGGCTGCCCGGTGAGCACGGCGCTGGCCCAGGGCCGGTAGAGCAGCAGCCCGGACAGCGCGAAGAACACCGGGACACCGACGTCGCCCCGGCTGATCACCCAGGACGCGGGGGTGCCGGTGAACACGTAACCGGTCAGGCCGCCGACGTGAGTGAGCAGGACGGCGGCGGCGGCCACCGCGCGCAGCCCGTCCAGCGCGTCCTGATGCCGCGGCAGTGGGCGCGGGCTGGCCGGGGCCGGCCGCGGCTCTGCCTGCGGGAGAATCAAGGTCTGCTCACCTCAAATAGAACGTGTTACAGTTACCCAACAGTATCGGAAGGGCAGCAACACCGTCGTTGCCAGCGCCAGGAATGGTGCCGGCCGTTCCCTGGAGGATCGATGCGCCGCATCATTGGGATCAGTCTGGCCGGACTGGGCGCATTTCTTATTGTGGCAGCCTTGCTGCTGGTTGGCTACGTGAGCGGCCACGTGGTCAAGTATCCGCTCAACGAGTACCTCAAGACGCAGCTCCAGGGCACCGGGGTGAGCTATTTCAGCGCCCCGCTGACCCGCGAGGTAAGCGGGGCCACGCTGCTCACCACCAGCACGGTCAAGGGCGACGCGGCGGCCGGAAACTCGTCCACGGCGGTGTGGAACGAGTTCAACTACCTCTACGACACGACTAATAAGGTGCCGTTCGAGTACACCACCCGCCGGTTCGCATTCGACCGGCGCACCGCGGAACTGGTCAACTGCTGCGGCTCGAACGTGAACGGAAACTCCTCAATCCGCCAGACCGGCCTGGTCGGCTTCCTCTGGCCGTTCGGCACCCAGCAGCAGACGTATCAGGTGTTCGACCCGGTACTGAACAAGCCCCGGCCGGCCCGGTTCGCCGGCACGTCCACCATCGATGGGATCAGCGTCAACCGCTACGTGGAGCAGGTGCCGCCGACCCGGGCGGGCAGCGAGACGCTGCCCGCGTCCCTGGTCGGCATGACCGGCACCGGCATGGTCACCCTGCCCGAGTACTACACCGGGACCAACACGTTCTGGGTGGACCCGATGACCGGGGCGCAGCTGAACACGACGCAGCAGCAGACGATCACCCTGCAGGACTCCACCGGGACGCAGCGCCTGGTCCTGCTGGACGGCACGCTCAAGTTCACCCCGCAGAGCATCCGGACCGTGGTGAACATCGACAACTCGGCCCGCAGCAAGATCCAGCTGCTCACGTTCATCCTGCCGCTGGTGGGCGGTGTGGTCGGCCTGATCCTGCTGATCACCGGGGTCGTGCTGGCCCTGCGGCGGCCCGATGAGCGGCGGGAAGGCTCGGGTGCGATCGTCCCGGAGCCTGCCCTGGGCGGCCGGTAGCGGCCGGGGTCCCGGTCACCACCCGCTGCAAGACCACGAGGAGATTCCAGGTCACCAGCTCGCGCAATCCAGGAATGCGCAACATGGACCGGGACCAGTCCGGGAGGTAACGCGGCACAGCATCGACCAGGACGGCATTGTCCGCCGACTTCACCCAGCGCAGGACATCCGCCACCGAAACCGGGTAAAGGCTTTCGCCATATCTGTTCTTAGGCGGCTTTCCATGCTGCCGGGTGTAATGCCTGGCGGCCCATTCGCCACCCAGATAGTGCCAGGGCGAGGTCTCGTGCCCGCCCCAGGGTGAGAGCCAGTTCGTAAACGCGGCAAAGACAATTCCGCCGGGCCTGGTCACCCGCACCATCTCGGCCAGCATGGCGGGCCAGTCGGCAACGTGCTCCAGCACGTTGGAGGAGAAGCAGACGTCGACCAGGCCGGTGCCCAAGGGCAGGTCCAGGGCACTGCCGACCGTGCTGCCCGGCTCCGGCCGGCCCTGGGCGGCCAGTTCGCCGAGGTCGGTGTCCACGCAGAATGCCCGGGCGCCGGCCGCCCGCAATTCCCGGACGAAGAAGCCGGGGCCGCCCCCGACGTCCGCCACTACCTGGCCATTCAGGTAGGTGTATTGGCTGAGCTGGCTGACGGTATCACGGGCCAGCACGGTGTAGTAGCCGGAAGGATCGGCCTGCTCGGTGCGGAATGCGCGCAGCAGGCGCACGGAACGAGCCAGGTCGGCCCGGAATCCGGGGAAGTCGCTCACGACGCCACCCGGCTCTCCACCTTTCCCGCCACCCCGGCTCGCTGCCTTTCCGGCATCGTCAAAGTAAACACAGCGCGGCCTTGCCCAGTCAACGGTCGCTGTCTATGTTGAGGGGGACCATACCAAACAAGCGCATGCTTGGTAAAGCAGCGCTTGCCGGAGTGAGGAGTGACGATGAAGCCTCCCCACCGTGGCGCCGGCCCATCCCGGCGCACGTTCCTGACCGGCGCCGCCGCAACGGGCGCGCTGGCCTGGATCCCGGTGTTCCGCGTCAGCCCGGCCAGCGCCCAGGCCACCAGCGCGGCACCGCCGAACTTCCCGTCGTCGATCCCGCTGTACCAGCAGGCCTACCAGAACTGGGCCGGCATGATCGTCATCGACAACGTCTGGACCTGCGCCCCGGCCTCGCCCAGCGATGTGGTCACGCTGGCCAACTGGGCCCGGGCCAACGGCTACCGGCTGCGGGCCAAGGGCATGAGCCACAACTGGTCGCCGATCGTGCTGCCCGCGGGCAGCACCGGGGCCGGTTACGTGCTGCTGGACACCACGCAGCACCTCACCTCGGCCAGCGTCGCCGCCGGGCCGCCCGCCACCGTCACCGCGCAGGCCGGCATCACCATGGACACGCTGACCGCCGCGCTGGCCGCCGCCGGGTACGGGTTATGCGCCATGCCCGCACCGGGCGACATCACGCTGGGCGGCCTGCTGGCCATCAACGCGCACGGCAGCGCCATCCGCGGCACCGGGGAGACGCCGCTGGCCGGGCAGAGCTACGGCTCGCTGTCCAACCTGGTGGTCTCGCTCACCGCCGTGGTGTGGAGCGCGGCGGCCGGCCAGTACGTGCTCAGGACGTTCCAGCGGTCCGACCCGGACATCCGGGCGTTCCTGGCCCACCTGGGCCGGGCGTTCATCACCAGCGTCACGCTGCAGGTCGCGGCCAACCAGACGCTGCGCTGCCAGAGCTGGGTGGACGTGTCCGCGGCTGACCTGTTCGCACCGCCGGCCAGCGCCGGGTCCAGCTCGTTCGCCAGTTACGTGGACCGCGCGGGGCGGATCGAGGCCATCTGGTTCCCGTTCACCGACACCCCGTGGATCAAGGTGTGGTCGCTGGCGCCCACCAAGCCGGCGCTGTCGGTGCAGGTCACCAGCCCGTACAACTACGGCTTCACGAACAGCGTGACCAGCGCGGAGAACACGTTCTTCGGCCAGGTGGCGACGGGCGACACCAGCGGCACGCCAGCCTTCGAGGGGATCGCGATGTCGCTGGTGGACACCGGCCTGGTGTTCGACGGCGTGTGGGACATCTGGGGCCAGTCGCAGAATGTGCTGCTCTACGTGAAGGCGAGCACGGTCCGGATCGTCGAGGCGGGCTTCGCGGTGCTCACCGCCCGGGCCAGCATCCAGCAGGTGGTCAGCGACTTCTACACCCAGTACACCAGCCGGCTCAGCTATTACCGGGGACTCGGCCAGTACCCGATGAACGGCCCGGTCGAGATCCGGGTCACCGGGCTGGACCATCCCGCCGACTCCGTGGTGAGCGGCGCGCAGTCGCCCATCCTGTCCTCGGTCCGGCCCCGCCCGGACCATCCCGAGTGGGACGTCGCGGTCTGGCTGGACATGGGCACGCTGCCGGTCACGCCGGGCTTCGCCCAGTTCTACGCGGATATGGAGGCGTGGATCTGGAGCCACTACACCGGCAGCTACGCGACGGTCCGGCCGGAATGGTCCAAGGCCTGGGCGTGCACCGGGGCCGCGCCGTGGACCAGCCCGTCCATCCTGGGCAGCAGCGTCCCGGCCGCGGTCAGCGCCGGCCAGGCCAGCACCGACAACTGGTCCACCGCCGTCTCCATCCTGACTGCCTACGATCCGGCCAAGGTGTTCAGCAACCCGTTCCTAGACACCCTGCTGGGTTAGCGCCCACCCCCGCATCGTGATCAACCGTTTAGTGCTGCTCCAGCT
>DATCUG010000383.1:0-23172 GCA_036567525.1 Streptosporangiaceae bacterium
CCGCGTAGCTGGACGTAGATAGCCAGGCCGCCTTGGTGTACAGGTCCGGGGACAGCACGCCGAAGATAATGATCAGGATGATCAGCACGCCCAGGGTCCACAGCGGGCCAAGCCGCTCCATGATCCGCTGGAACGCGGGCACGTCTTCGCGGGCGGGCGGCTCCGCCTGGACCACATCGGCCGCCGGGGCGGCCATCAGCTGGCCTTCCGGTTCGAGGCAATGGCGGCACCGGTGATCCAGCTGACGATGTCGTCGATCTCGGTCTCCTTGGGCCGCAGGTCGGCCACGGTCGCGCCATGGAACAGCACCACGATGCGATCGCAGATCGCGTGCACCTGCTGCAGGTTGTGGCTGATCAGCAGCACCGGCAGGCCCTGCCCGGCCACGGTCTGGATCAGCTCGCCGACCCGGGCCTGCTGCTCGACGCCGAGGGCGGCGGTCGGCTCGTCCATCAGCACCACCCGCGAGCCCCAGGCCACCGCCCGGCTCACCGCGACCGCCTGCCGCTGCCCGCCGGACAGGCGGCCGACCCGGCTGCCCACCGACGCGATCCTGATCCGGGTCCGCTCCAGGTCCGTGGCCGTCTCGGCCATCATCGACTTGCGGTCCAGCCAGCCCAGCCAGCCCAGCGGCCCGGACACCACCTTTTCCCGGCCGAGGAACATGTTGGCCCAGATGCTCAGGTCCGGGGCCAGGGCCAGGTCCTGGTAGACGGTCTCGATACCGGCCGCCCGGGCCTCGATCGGGGACCGGAAGCTGACCGGCTTGCCGTCCAGCAGGATCGTGCCCGCTGTCGGCTGCAGGGCGCCGGCGATGATGTTGACCAGGGTCGACTTGCCGGCCCCGTTGTCCCCGACCAGCCCGACGATCTCCCCCGCGTTGAGCTGCATGTTCACGTCGCGCAGCGCTTGCACGCTGCCATACCGCTTGGTCAGATTGCGTACCTCGACCCGGGGCTTCTCCGCGGGGGCCGGGGTGCTGCCGCCGGGCGCTGGCCCGTCTGCCGTCATGTGGCACCCACTCTCGGCAAGCATCCTGACAACGTTGTCAGACAACGTTGTCAGGATAAGACCACGACTTATGACAGTACTTCTGATGTTTGTACTTAACGAGGTTTTCGGTAAGTTAACACCGCATTAATTGACTGTCAAGGATCTTGCTAGCGGGCACGGAGTGGGAGGCGCAGTTGTTCGTCTTGGGCCCCAATCAGCTGCAGCGGTTCTACCAGGGTGGCGCTGAGATCGCCGGATTTCGCGGGCGGGGCGCCGCAGCTGATGGCCCGGAAGACTGGGTCGCCTCGACCACGACCGCGTTCGGCGAGCAGCAGGCCGGTCTGAGCCGGCTCCCCGACGGCCGCCTGCTGGCCGACGCCGTCGCGCAGCAGCCGGAGTGGTTCCTCGGCCCGGAGCACGTCGCGGCCTACGGCGCCGACACCAGCCTGCTGGTCAAGCTGCTCGACGCGGGCCAGCGGCTGCCCGTGCACTGCCACCCGGACCAGGCCTACAGCCGGGCCAACCTGGGCAGCCCGCACGGCAAGACGGAAGCCTGGATCGTGCTCGGCACCGGTGCCGCCGATGCCTGTGTCTATCTTGGCTTCCGCGACGACATCCCGGCCGGCGTGCTGGCCGGCTGGGTCGCCAGCCAGGAGGTGCCCGCGCTGATCGGCGCGCTGCACCGGGTGCCCGTCGCCCCCGGGGACAGCGTGCTGGTGCCGGCCGGCACTCCGCACGCCATCGGCCCAGGTGTGTTCCTGGCCGAACTGCAGGAGCCGACCGACTTGTCCATCCTGCTGGAATGGGCCGGGTTCCTGGACGACGGCACCGAGCTGGGCAGCCTCGGCCTGGGCTACTCCCGGGTGCTGGCGGCGGTGGACCGCTCCGGGTGGAGCCCGGGCCGGCTGGCCAGCATGTGCCAGCGGCCGGCCGCTTCCGGCGGCATCACCCGGCTGCTCCCGCCCGCCGCTGACCCGTTCTTCCGGGCCGAGCTGCTGCAGCCCGGCCCGCAGCTGGAGGTGCCAGCCGGCTATGCGGTCTGGATCGTCGCGCGCGGCGCCGGCGACCTGGCCACCGAGCACGGCGGCACGCTGCCGCTGCGCCGCGGCATGACCGTGCTGGTCCCGTACGCCGACGGAGCGGCCCAGCTCACCGGCGACGTGCAGGTCATCCGCTGCCTGCCGCCCAGCGGACGTAGCGGGTCCGCGGCTGCCTCATAGCGGCTGGCAAACAATCACCCACCTGCCGGCATCACCCGTTTGGTGCCGAGGGCGCGGGTCAGCAGGGTGATCCGGTCGCGAGCGCCGGTCTTGCCGAAGACCGACTTGAGATGATCTTGGACGGTGTGCTCGGACAGGGACATCTGGCGGGCTATCGCCCGGGTGTCCCCGCCGGTGGCCAGCAGGCCCAGCAGTTCACCTTCGCGGGCGGTCAGGCAGTAAGCCCGGCGGAACAGGTCGAGGCGGTCGGAGGCCGATGCTTCCTCGATCGTGACGACGATGGCCGCGCCGTTGCCCGCGGCGGCGGGTGACCCGTGCTCGGCGGGCAGCCGGGCGGCCCGCAAGGTCAGCCAGCAACCGCCGCTGAGGTGGGTGCGCGCCGCCGCCGGATGGGTGTCGATGCCCTGCTCAGCCGCCAGGAGCTGGGCCGCCACGTTGTAGACGCTGGCCGGGATGGCCGGGTCGCCGGGTCCCGGCGGAAGCAGGGCGTGCAGCCACCGTTGGGAAGCCGCCGTGCGGCTGACGATGCGAAGACTGCTATCCAGGGTCAGCACGACCGGCCCGGCGTCCCGCGGCTGCGCGGTGCCCGGGGTCAGGAACGTTCGCGCCTGGCACTCGCGCATCGCATGGGTGACAGGCGCGGCCAGACCAGCGAGATAGTCAGCGTCGGCCGCGGTGAACGGGCCCTGGGTGGCATCACGCCACAGATCGAGAAATCCCCAGCAGCCGTAGCGGTCAGCGAAGACCACCGAGGCAACGTCACAGATCTGGTACCGGCTCATGACCTCCTGCCACACCCGGCTTCGCGACAGGTCTCCTCCCGCGGCCAGCAGCCCGGCTGGTGCGGCCTGCCGCCGCAGCGCGGTCCAGCGGTTGACCGGCGTGGCGTATTTCGCCTTGATCAGGGCGGGGAGTTCGGCCAGGCAGGGCACCTCGGCCAGCGGTGCGGTGCCAACCTCAGTGACCGGGTCAGTGACCAGCCAGACGTAAGCCGCGAAATCGAGCACGCTCCGCAGCCCGGCCAAAACCTCCCGCCGCAGGTCCCGGTCGCCGAGACCGGCCTCAGCCAGAGCCCTGACCTGCTCCTGGCCCCGGGTCCGCGCCCAGGTACTGCTCATTAACCGAGCTTAACCGCCTGGTTCAGCCGCTCCCGCAGTCCGCGGACCCCCAGAAATCCGGGATACCTGACGATCCTGCCGCCCTTCTAGCCTGGCCACAACAGGTGTCACGGCCACGGAGTAAGGAGCACCCGATGGCAACCTTGCGCATCGAGCACGCGATCTCCGACTACCAAACCTGGCGGCAGGCATTCGAGGGCTTCAGCGAGGCCCGCCGCAAAGCCGGAGTGCGCAGTTTCGCCATCCGCCAGGCGGTCGATGACCCGGAGTATCTGACCCTCGACCTGGAATTCGACACGGCCGGGCAAGCCGAAGCGTTCGCCGGTTTCCTGCACGGCCAGGTCTGGTCCTCCGAAATGTCTTCTCCGGCGCTGGCCGGGACCCCGCAGACCCGCATCCTCGAACTGCGCCCGGGCCAGGACGGCGGCTGACCCGGGGTCGGCTGGATCGGCGGCCCCGCCCCAGCAGGCGGGCACAGGAGTACTGTCTATGTGATCACCATTTCGCTTCGCCGCCACAGCGTGATCTGGGGAGTTCTCCGATGCATGCCGTTGACGTTGTCATCTTCGCTGGCTGGGTAGCCTTCTGGATCTACTGGCTCGCAGCGTCCGTCGGCGTCAAGGCCGGCCACACCCGGTGGGCCCGGTTCGCCGGCTTCCGGGTCGCCGCCATTCTGATCATTCTTCTCCTGCTGCGTCTCAAACTGTTCAAAGCGCACACGGTCACGACCGATCCGGTGCTGCAGGGCATCGGCCTAGCCATCTTTGTCGTCGGCTTGGCGCTGGCCGTCTGGGCCAGGGTGTATCTCGGCCGGAACTGGGGCATGCCGATGTCTCAGAAGGCTGATCCGGAACTAGTCACATCCGGCCCATATCACAGCATTCGTCATCCCATCTACACCGGCGTCATCCTGGCCATGATCGGCACGACAATTGCCGTCAGCCTGTACTGGCTGATAGCGGTGGCGCTGATTGGCGGCTACTTCATCTACAGCGCCGTCGTGGAGGAGCGGTCAATGACCCAGCTCTTCCCGGATTCATATCCCGCCTACAAGCGGTCGACCAAGATGCTGATCCCGTTCATCTACTGAGCTGCCACGGCATAACGTGTACTCCATCACTCAGGTCACTTTAGTTCCCATTCGTATCCAAGCTGTCTACTAGGCACGGGTGCGGAGGTATTGTTTTTGGAGGAGAACGCCGTAGCACTTGCGTAACGCGGCCTGGGGAATTGCCTGTGGCCTCGAAAGCAGCTTCCCGGATCAGCGAGGACACGCAATGAGCCAATCCAGTCCTGCCCATGCCGCCCGTTCTGGCGGTTCAGTCCCCCGGGGTGGCACGGGCTCGGTGCTGGCCCCACGGAACTGGCGGGTGCCCGCCCGGCTGATCGTCCTGGTTGCCATTCCGGCGGTACTAGGGCTCGCCCTCACCGGGTTGCGGATCACGGACACGGCCCGCAGCGCAACGGCCTATGGCCAGGTTGTCCGGCTCGCTGCGCTCGGCCGGCAGGTAACCGGCTTAGCGCAGGCGCTGGAAGACGAGCGGGCCGCCGTGGCGGCGTTCATCGCGCAGGGCCGCCCGGCGGCCGGGCGCCCGGCCCTGCAGCGGCAATATGCGATCACCGACCGCTGGGCAGCTACGGTGCGCCGGCTAGTCCCGCAACTCGATCACGGCTACCCGGCCCAGACGCGGGCTGGCGCGGCCGCCGCCCTGGCCAGCGTCGCCGATCTGCCCGGCCTGCGCAGGCACGCGGCGCAGCCCCAGGTGCCCGCGCTGGCGGTGGTCAACGGCTATTCCGCGGCGACGGCCGGCCTGTTCGCGGTCAACGATGGCATTGCCGACCTGAGCGGGAACGCGGCGCTCATCACCAGCGTGCGCGCGCTCGGCTCGCTGTCCAGGATGAAGGACCAGGCCTCGGAGCAGCAGGCCATCCTCGGCGCGGCGCTGGCCCAGGGCCACTTCGATCTCGGCGCGCTCACCGCGCTGACCTCCGCCCAGGCCCGGCAGGCCAGTGACCTGGCCGCGTTCCGCGGCTCGGCGACCTCGGAGCAGAGCTGGGCTCTCACCACCACCTTGGCCGCCCGGGAGGCCGGGCAGGCCCAGGCAGTGGAACAGCGCGCGATCGCGGCCGGAGACGGCCCGCTAGCCTTCGGCGCCCAGGCCAGTCAGCAGTGGCGGGCCGGGATGTCTTACACGGTCGGCTGGATGCGCCATGCCGAGCAGCAGCTTACGGACTGGATCACCAGCTACGCCCAGGGCCTGCAGCGGACCGCCCTGCGGTCCGCGCTGCTCACCGGCGGCGTCGCGCTGGCCGCACTGGCGCTCGTGCTGGCGTTCGCTCTGCTGGTGGCCAGGTCTATCGTCCGCCCCCTGCGGCGGCTGGAAGCAGCCGCCCGGGACGTCGCCGGGGCGCGCCTGCCCGCGGCGGCCCGCTCGCTGGATGTGGCCGGGAACCCGGACCACCCGGTGCCGGTGACCCCGATCGACGTATCGTCCCGCAACGAGGTCGGCCAGGTCGCCCGGGCCGTCGACCAGGTGCACCGGGAAGCGGTGCAGCTGGCTGCGGAGCAGGCCTGGCAGCGCGCCAGCGCCAGCGCCCTATCCGCCCGTTTCTTCCGGCGCAGCTATGCCCTGCAGGAGCGGTTGCTGCGGCTGATCGACAGCCTGGAACTCAGCGAGGATGACCCGGAACGGCTGGCCAGCCTGTTCCAGATGGATCATCTGGTCACCCGGATGCGGCGTGACTCAGACAGCGCGCTCGTCCTCATTGGTGACGAGACGCAGCGCGATCCGGCTGGGCCGTTCTCCCTGGTGGACGTGATCCGGGCGGCGGTGTCCGAAGTCGAGCAGTACGACCGGGTCACGCTGGACGTCCAGCAAGGTGTCTTGATCAGCGGGAACGCGGCGGCCGACACCGTGCACCTGCTGGCCGAGCTGCTGGAGAACGCCACCACGTTTTCGGCCGGGACCACCCCGGTGAACGTGTGCGGGCAGCGAGTGCGCGACGGCCGCTGCCTCATCAGCATCGCCGACGGCGGGGGCGCCATGTCCCAGGACCAGCTCCGGCAGATCAACTGGCAGCTGGCCCATCCAGCCCCCGCGGACGCGGTGTTTCCGCAGCATGTTGGGTTGTCCGCGGTCGCCCACCTAGCGGCGCGGCATGGCATCGACGTCATGCTGAAGATGCCGCCGGACGGCGGTACCACCGCCGAGGTGCACGTTCCGGCCAGCTTGATCTCGCAGCACGCAATGCCCGGCGGCCGGCTGCGGCAGGCCGGCGGAATCCCGCTGGACGTGCCGTTCTCAGCCGTCCGGTTCGCGGCCGGGCCGATGCCGCCCAGGGAGCCACCGACCGTCATGCCGCCCGGGGAGCCACGGACCGTCATCCGCGAGGCCGTCCCGCTGAGCGCGCCGGTGCCATCCGCAGACCCGGCCGGCTCCTACGCTGACTACGCAGACCAGGAGACCGGGGAGGCACCGGACCGGCGGGCTGAGCGCGGTACCGGCATCGGCTGACCGCGGCCGCCCCGGCGCCCGTCAGGACCTTGCGGGTCACTGCTGCGGACGGTGGTAGATCTCCGAGCGGTGGTCGATATCGAGGACGTGGACCATGCGGCTGTTCTCATCGATCCGATAGACGATGCGGTAGGTGCCGCGCCGGGCACCGTGGCAACCAGCAAGCGGCCCGAACAGCGGCTTGCCGACTCGATGGGGGTTGACCGCCAGCGCGGCATCGCAGAACTCCAGCACGGCCGCGGCGACAGCTTCCGGAAGCCGCTCGGCGATAGCTCGCCGGGCGGCGGGCTGGAACCGGACCTCGTACCGCCGCGCTGGTTCGGTCGTCACCTGCCGGTGACGCGACGCCGGGCCAGATCCTGGCGGACCGTGGCCATGTCCGCACCTGGCTCACCACGGCCCAGAGCGGCCAGGCTCTCGGAGATGCGCGCGACGGCCTGGTTGTCCCCGAGAATTTCCAGGGTCATCTCCAGGCCTTCAAGGTCGTCCACCGACAGCAAGACAGCTTCTGCCTCTCCGTTACGGGTCAGGGTGATCCGCTCGTGCTGCTGGCGTACCCGCCTGGCTAGTTCCGACAAGCGTGCCTTGGCTTCAGACAGCGGTACGGGCGTCGAGGCAATCGTCATAGTGAGGAGTATAGACATCGTTAGTCAACCTTTAGACCAACCCGGCGAGGCAGCTGGCCAGTGGTCCTCTTCACCTGTCCTAGCCAGCCCCGTCGCCGCCCCGGTGGATGGTCGGGACCTTGGCCGGCCGACGGGGGGCGAAGTTCGATGAGCAGCTGGTTGACGCGCTCAGAGGAAATCGCTTCGGTCTGGTAGATCGACAGCACCGGGTGCCCGTAGGTGCCCCGCCCGGCGGGCAGGTAACGGTGCGCGTAGACGGGGATCATCTTGGGTGCCTGGCTAAGCTGCTGCCGCGCTGTCCGCAGGGCCTCACCGGTGCCGGCTGAGAACAGTAGCGGCTGTCGGGAAAGAGCCAGCCCGCTGGGAACCGCACACCCTAGAAACCGTCAAGCATCAGAGGTTTCACGGTCCCTTTCCAGCGGCGGTCTCTTTGGCACTCACGTTCGGCGCGATGCCAGGGTGTGCTCGGGGTAGGCGGGGCCACCAGCCGGGCACCTGGTTGCGGTAGTCCTCAAATTGCTGGCCGAAGCGGCGGGCGAGAGCGGGGTCCTCGATCCAGTGAACGAGGAAGAAGGTAATGGCCAGGAACGCGGCCGCGTAGATCAGGAGCACCGGCCTGCTGAGCAGCAGGGCCTGCCCGCTGATGGCCACCACCGAGGCCACATAGAGGGGGTTGCGCACGTACCGGTAGGGACCGCCGACGGTCAGTTGCTGGGAGTTCGGCTCGCCCGGGATTGGGACGCCGGCCCCTTCGGTAGCGAATTGCGCAAACGCCCAGGCCACTACGATGCCACCCATGGCGATCAGGACCACACCGATAACTCGCACCACCACCGGCCACGGGGGCGTGCCTGGCTGCCAGTGGGTGAACGCGTATGGCAGCAGCACCACCCCGGCTCCCTGAACAATCAGGGCGAAGACGGCGGTGCCCAGGGCGGCGGCCCACCGTGGCATGGTGACGGGGGCGCTAGTGGTGTCGCCGCCTGCGGGTCGGACCGGTGCTGAAACGGCGGCGCGTGCCTGCTGTTGCACCAGGCGGTCATAAGCCAGTTGCGCCTGCGGCGGCAGGCCGCTGCGGGCGACCCCCCAGCGTAGCGCGTATGCGGCTTCCTGCTCAGGCGTCAACTTCGCCATCGGCTCCACCTGCTTCTATCTGGTGGGGACGCTACTCCCCACGCTCAGCGGTGGCCAGAAGCCGGTCACGGGCCGAAGAGTTGCTCGCCTGCCGCCGAGCGGCAACTGTCATGCATCAGGCGAAGCAATACATCAGGACCGGTGGGGCGGGTGGGGCTCGAACCCACGACCGACGGATTATGAGTCCGCTGCTCTGACCGGCTGAGCTACCGCCCCGGACAACAGCGCCTGAACATTACAGCAGACGCTGCCGCTTCGGTGCCGCAGCGCCTGCTGTGGTGTCCTAGCGCCCAGTGCCCGCTATCCAGTGCCCGCTACCCGGCGCGCCGTGCGCAGCCGGCTGCCTAGCGGGCGCTCAACTGCATGGCCATGGCGTGCTCGACCAGCGCGATGAGCGTCGCCTTGGTGGACTTCCGGCCGCGCGCGTCGCACTGCACGACCGGGACGTTCGGGCTGACCGACAGCGCCTCCTGCACGTCCTGCACACCGTGCGGGAACTCACCGTGGAAGCCGTTGATGGCCACGATGAACGGCAGGCCGGCCGTCTCGAAGTAGTCCACCGCCGGGAAGGAGTCGGCCAGCCGGCGGGTGTCCACCAGGACCACGGCGCCGATCGCACCCTGGATCAGGTCGTCCCACATGAACCAGAACCGGTGCTGCCCAGGTGTGCCGAACAGGTACAGGATCAGCCCAGCGTCCAGCGTCACCCGGCCGAAGTCCATGGCCACCGTGGTCGTGGTCTTGTCCGGAACCGCCGACAGGTCATCGACGCCGGCACTGGCTGACGTCATGACTGCCTCGGTGGTCAGTGGCGTGATCTCCGACACCGATCCGACGAACGTGGTCTTGCCAACGCCGAAGCCACCCGCGACGACGATCTTGACCGACGTCATCGCGGCGGTATCCCCAGCCGTGCCCCGCACGGGACTAGAGCTTGCGAAGTCCACTGAGCACCCTTTCGAGCAGGTTGAGATCTGGGCGGCCAGATGCATGGTCCAGCTGATGCACCCGGACAAGCCCTTCCACCGCCATGTCAGCCACGAGGACACGGGCTACGCCCAGGGGCATCCTGAGCACAGCCGAGATCTCCGCCACTGAACGCCAATCGCGGCAGAACCCGAGGATGGCCTGGCATTCCGGGCTCAGGCTTGACAGATCCCGCGCCTCATAGTGAGACGCGGCCACCATCGCCTCGATCTGGAGCTGGTACCGGGGCTTCGTCCGGCCCCCGGTAACCGCATATGGCCGGACCAGTCCACTCCCAGAAGGTTCGGCCCCACGCGCGCGTTTTCCGCCGCCGGATCCGGAGCCACGCTGGCCCCCCGTCGGCGGCCAGTCATCCAGGCCGGGGCCGGACAACGGTCTCTCCTGTCACTATCTGCCATCCTCCGACCGCAGCGCCCCGCGCATGTCAGGCGTCAGGGCGCGGCCAACGCGCTCCACCAGGAGCGCCATCTCGTAGGCCACCAGGCCCATGTCACAGTCGGCGGATGCGAGCACAGCAAGGCTCGATCCGTCGCTAATAGCCATAACTAGCAGCAGGCCCCGCTGCATCTCAACGACCGTCTGGGTGACCGGCCCGCCTTCGAAGACCCGTGACGCACCCTGCGTCAGGCTGGTCAACCCAGAGGTCACCGCCGCGAGCTGGTCCACACGGTCGGCTGGGAAGCCGTTCGAGAACGCCAGGGGCAGCCCGTCGGACGAGACCACAATGGCATGCGCGACAGACGGGACCCTCTCCACGAAGTTCGTGATCAGCCAGTTCAGGTCCTGGATGGGACGGGTTAGCGGACTCACGAACCCTCCTTTCTCGGCGACCCCACCATAAGAAGCATCAGCACGTGCGGCAAAGCCGTCGCCACCCCTCATGTAACACCGTCTCCCTCACCGCCACCATCCTCATCGGGACTCGCAGCGGCGCGGGCTTCACGCACACCACGCTGGAAGGCGGCAAACCGATCCCTGGTCATGGCCGCCGACCGGATGGGCGGCGGTGCGGCCTGGCTACTCGTTCCCACCGTCCCGGGCACCAGGTTGGCCTTGGGCACCCGCTTCGGCAGGCCGGACAGGGTCACCCCGCCGGAGGCTGGCTTGCTCACCGCTTCGGCGGCCCGCCAGCCTTCGTCGGCCGCGGAGGTCCAGCTCGGCGCGCTCTCGGCCGCCGGGGCCGCGCTGGGCCCGCTGTCGCCATTACCGGCGTTGCCGTTATCGCCGTTGGTGCCGCCGGTGCCGCCGTTCGGGCCGTTGGCCCGCTCGGTGCTGTGCCTGCCGCGGCGGAACCAGTCCGATTCGACCGACTCGAAGATCGGCAGCCGGTTGCCCTGGCCAAGTGGTGCGGCCGGGGGCACGACGACCTCGCGCCGGATCGGACCGGAGTCGTTGTTCCCGTCGCCGTTGCCGAAGCCGCGGGATGGGCGGGAGGGCAGCCGGGTCGGCAGGCCGGAGCTGCCGGACTGCGGCGGCGTGCCAAAGCTCGGCGCAGGCCCACCGTTGCCGGGCATCGACGGGAGCGGGCCGGTGGCGGCGGCCGGGGGTGGCGCTGCCGCGGGCGGGCTGAGCGGCTCTTCCCAGGCCGAGCCGGCCGACGGGGCCGGAGCGTCCTCCCAGGATGGGCCGGCGTCCTTGTCCGGCTCCTTGCCCCAGGCCGGGCTGGCCGGGCTGGCCGGCTTGGCCGGCGCATCGTCCCAGCCGGTCCCGGCGGGCTTGCCGTTGTCCCAGGCATTGCCCGACGACCTGGTCAGCGGGTCGTCCCAGGAGGCGTTGACGGCGGGGAAGCCAGCCGTCGTCGCGGCGTCCCCGTTCTCGGTGTTCAGCGGGGTGAACCGCGGCGTGCGCGCCGCGTTCACCGCTTCCTCGGCCGCGCTGCGGCCGCCGCGACCGCCCCAATCGTTGCTGAGCTGGCCGTTCGTCAGCGGCTCGATGGCGTCGGGGGTACCGCCGTTGCGGTCGAACCGGCGCGCCCCGGGCCCGGGGCCAGCGCCTTCATGGGTGACGGTCTCATCCGGCAGCCAGACCAGCGCGGTCAGGCCGCCGGTCGGGGCGGGCCGGAGCCGGACCCGGATGCCGTGCCGGGCGGCCAGCCGCGCGACCACGAACAGGCCCATCCGGCGGGACACGGCCACGTCCACCACCGGCGGGTTGTCCAGCCGCCAGTTGGCATGCGCCATCTCCTCGGCGCCCATGCCCACGCCCTGGTCGCTGATGTCCAGCAGTACCCCGCCGCTGTTCAGCAGATGCCCGGACACGGTCACCGGCGTCTCCGCCGAGGAGAACGAGGTGGCGTTCTCCACCAGCTCCGCGACCAGGTGCACCACGTCGTTGACGGCCTGGCCGCGCACCGCGATGCCCGGCTGGACGTTCATCGAGACGCGTTCGTACTGCTCGATCTCGGACACGGCCGCGCGGAGCACGTCCACCAGGGCAACCGGCTGGTTCCACCGGCGGGAAACCTCGTGCCCGGCCAAAACGAGGAGGTTTTCCGAGTTGCGCCGCATACGGGTGGCCAGGTGGTCCATCTGGAACAGGTTGGACAACCGCTCCGGGTCCTGCTCGCCCTGCTCCAGGTCGTCGATCAGCCGGATCTGGCGTTCCACCAGCGACTGGCTGCGCCGGGACAGGTTCACGAACATCGCGTTGACGTTGCCGCGCAGCGCGGCCTCGTTGGCCGCCAGCCGGAGGGCTTCCCGGTGGACCTGGTCGAACGCCCGCGCCACTTCACCGATCTCGTCGGACGAATCCACGTCGATGGGTGCGACATCGAACGAGACGCCGGCCCCGTCGGACTCGCTCATCCGGCGGACCATGTCCGGCAGCCGCACACCGGCCACTTCCAGCGCGCCGGCCCGCAGCCGCCGTAGCGGCCGGACCATCGACCGGCCGACGACCACGGTGAGGAACAGGGCCAGCCCGAGCACGATGAGGACGGCCAAGCCGACCGCGATCGCGTAGGTCAGCGCGTCCCGGTGCAGCTGGGCCGCGCGCGAGGTGATCTGGCCATTCAGCGCATGCTCGACCGACCCCATCTGGGTGTCGATCTCGTTCGTCATGGCCCCGTACCAGGTGTCCACGTTGGTCGGGTCGCTGCGCAGCGAGTTGCCGCCGTTCTCCTGCGCGGTAGAGATCGCCTGGGTTTCTTCGGCGTTGGCCTGGAACACGAACGAGGACTGGACGCTGTTGTTCCACAGCTGCTTCTGCGCGGTACTGGCCGATGTGTTGAACGACTGCAGGTTGCTCTGCTGCTCGGAGAGCGCCGCGTTGAGCGACGAAAGCTGGTTGGCCGTGAGCTGCCCGGTCAGCAGCCCGATAGCGAGGATGGCGCGCTGCTCGGAGGCCTGCTCCTTCTCCCTGGACACCAGGCCGAGGACCCGGATGTCCTGGCCGAGCGTGGCGTCGTTGGTGCCCTGGCCGGTCACGTCGATGAGGGCCAGCAGGTCATCGATCAGCCCGGTGTACTTCTGCACCACGGTCAGGGGGGGCAGGTCGGTCGTGGTCGAGGCGGTGCGCAGGGCGGTGAGGTTCTGCAGCGCGGTGCGCGCCGTGACCGCTTCCTGCTGCGCCTGGGCCGAGAAGCCGCCGCCGACCTGGCCGAGTTCCTTCATCACCACGGCGACCGACTTACTGGTCAGCACGTAGTCCTGGCCGATGACGCCGAGTTCGGCTGCGGTCTGTCCGGTGGCCTTATGCCCGGCCCGCTGCTCGGCCAGCTCCTGGTCACGGCCGCCCGCCTGCCCTAGGGAGATGTAGTAGACGGTGCGGTCCCGCTCCTCCTCCAGCCGCTGGGCGAGCAGGGTGATGTTCGAGCTCAGGGTGGCGAGCTGCTGGACCCGCCCGTCGGCGCTCGCGCTGCGCGCGTACGAGAGGATGCTGATACCACCGAGCACCACAGCGGTCAGCGTGGGGATTGCGATGAGCAGGACGAGCCGCGATCGCACTCGCCAGTTCTTCAGCCCGCGGCGCGAACCTGCCCGCCGCTGGCTGGTACTGGCCTGGCCATTACTCCCGGGGTCGGCGCCACCTTCCCGCCCGTCAACGTCGGCGGGTGCGCGGGTCGCCAATCCGGCTCCGATGGACGGGTCGGCTGACCCTGGTTCGTCAGCCGGCCGGGCACCGGCCTTGTTGCTGCGGGACCGCACAGCCTCTGCACCTTTCACCTGGCGTCTGTGGCGAGCCAGCAGGCCCGCTGGACCGGCGGCGGAACTGACATGACGCACCCCTTCCCGGGTGACGATTCTGTGAGCCCCGCGCACGGGCGCGGCCAAGGGCTAACCATAACGTCTCACCATCGGCCTTGATCAATACCTTAAGCAGGAAAACACTCTTCTAACGTGATGTTTGCCGGATAGCTCGACGTCAGCAGGGTACTCTGCGCTGCTTCGGCACGGGTTGGTTCTTGCCTAACTAAGCAGTTCCGTGCTCAGAGCGCCGAGTGTGCTGGTTGTGCCAGCAGTTCCACGTCGCGTGCAGTGTCCGGAAAGTCATCAGTATGCCCCGGCCGGCCAGGCCGCCGGGCCGTCTTTGCCCAACCGGGGCGAGGGCCGCCGGCCGGCTACTGGCGCAGGCCGAGTTCGCGGGCAATGATCATGCGCTGCACCTCGGAGGTGCCTTCACCGATCTCGAGCACCTTGGCGTCCCGGTAGAACCGGGCGACCGGGAACTCGTTCATGAACCCATAGCCCCCGAACAACTGGGTGGCGTCCCGTGCGTTGTCCATGGCCGCGTTGGACGCGACCAGCTTGGCCATCGCCGCCTGCTGCTTGGCCGGCTCGCCGGCCACCATCCGGGCGGCCGCGTCGTACCAGGCCAGCCGGGCCACATGCACCCGGGCCGCCATATCCGCCACCTTGAACTGGGTGGCCTGGAACTGCCCGATGGGCTGGCCGAACGCGGTCCGCTCGGCCACGTAGCGCAGGCACTCGTCCAGGCAGCCCTGGGCCAGCCCGGTGGCCAGCGCGGCGATGGCCACCCGTCCTTCGTCCAGGATCTCCAGGAACTGGGCGTAGCCGCGGCCGCGCGGGCCCAGCTGGTTTTCCGCGGGCACCCGGCACGAAGAAAAGGCCAGCTCGCGGGTGTCAGACGCGCACCAGCCGACCTTCGAGTACTCCGGGCCGACCGAGAATCCCGGCGTCCCGGACGGCACCACGATGGCTGAGATCTCCCGGCGGCCGGAGCCCGCCGCCTGGCCAGTGACGGCGAGCACGGTGACCAGCGCCGTGATCGAGGTGCCGGCGTTCGTGATAAAAGATTTGCTCCCATCGATCACCCACTCCGCCCCGTCCAGGCGCGCCGTGGTGCGCATGCCGCCCGGGATGTCGGTCCCGCCACCCGCCTCGGTCAGCCCGAACGCGGCCAGCCGCTCGCCCGCGCACAACTCCGGCAGCCAGCGGCGGCGCTGCTCGTCGGTGCCGAACCGGTAGATAGGCATCGCGCCCAGCGCCACCGCGGCCTCCAGGGTGATGGCCACCGAGGAGTCCACCCGGGCCAGTTCCTCCAGCGCCAGGCCGAGGGCGAAAAGGTCACCGCCCATCCCGCCGTATTCCTCGGGGAAGGGCAGGCCGAATAGGCCCAGCTTGGCCATCCGGGCGATCAGCTCGTAAGGGAACTCGGCCCGTTCGTAGTAGCCGCCGATCACCGGCTGGACCACGGTACGGGCGAACTCGGCGACCGTGTCGCGGAGCGCCCGGTGCTCGTCGCTGAGCGGGTACGTGGTCATCTGTGCCCCTGCCGCATACGCGCGATGCTACTGGCTGGCCCGCCCCAGGCCGGGCACCCTGGGCCCCCCGTCGCACGTTAGGCTCTCGTGGACACAGACTCTGCCGCCGTCCCGGAGAACGACATGGCCACCCTCACTTGCCCGGCGTGTGCCGCTGAGGTCCAGCGCGACGACCTCATCTGCTTCACGTGTGGCGCGAACCTGCCGCGCAGCGGCCCCGCGGACGAGCCGGCCACCCCGCCGACCGTCATGCAGGAGTACCTGAAGCGCGAAGGGGCAGCCGCGCCCGCCGCGGGCCCGGCGGCTTGCCCGCACTGCGGGGCGAGTATCGAGGAGCCGACCGCGGTGTTCTGCCCGGCCTGCCGGGAGCCACTGCCACCGCGGGCCGGCATCATCTCCCCCATCGTGCTCCGCCTCGTGTTCCCCACCGGCAACGTGGAGGTGCCCGCGGGCACCTCGCTGGTGCTCGGCCGCGACCCGGAAGAGTCGCTGGTCGCGGCCGCGTTCGCCAGCTACGACAACGTGTCCAGACGGCACGCCACAGTCACGGTCAGCGACACCGGCCAGGCCACGATCCGGGACGAGCACTCCACCAACGGCACGTTCGTCAACGGGGACCGGGTGCTGCCCGGTACCGAGGTGCGCCTGGTGAACGGCGACAGCGTGCGGCTGGGCGCCGATGTCACCGCCGAGGTGTCGCTGCCCCGGCAGGGACCGCTGCCCGGCGCGTTCAGCCGGAACGGCCACCGGGACCCGGCCTGAGCGAGCAACCGCCCTCATCCCCGGCGCCTCCGCCCGCTCCGGCGACGCCGCCGTGGGAGTGGGACGAGGCGTCGGTCACCGCGGCGGTCAGCCAGGTCCGGGCCGGGCGGTCGCTGGCCCCCGCGTCCTGGCCAGGCGGCATGCGGGTGGCGGTGGGACTGTCTTTCGACTCCGATCACGAGACGATCTGGCTGCGTGACGGGCAGACCTCGCCGGGACGGCTGTCCCAGGGCGAGTACGGCGCCCGGGCCGCGGTGCCCCGGATCCTGCGCCTGCTGGACCGCCGCGGCATCCCGGCCTCGTTCTACGTCCCGGCGGTCTGCGCGCTGCTCCGGCCGGACGAGATCCGCGGCTACGCGCAGGCCGGCCACGAGGTCGCGCTGCACGGCTGGATCCACGAGCGGAACTCCGAGCTGCCCGCCGCCGTCGAGCGCTCGCTGACGCTGCGCGCGGCCGACACGCTGACCCGGATCAGCGGCGCCGAGCCCACTGGCATCCGCAACCCGTCCTGGGACTTCAGCCACGCCACCCTGGACATCATCCGGGAGCTGGGGCTGCGCTACGACTCGTCGCTGATGGCCGACGACGACCCGTACGAGATCGAGGCGGCGGGCCAGCCCACCGGGATCGTGGAGATACCGGTGCAGTGGATCCGCGACGACGCGCCATACTTCCCGGTCGACCCGGCCCGCCCGTTCACCCCGCCCCGGGATATCGGGCAGATGTGGCGCGACGAGTTCGACCAGGCCTACGCGCAGGGCGGCCTGTTCCAGCTGACCATGCACCCGCACGTGATCGGGCCGCGGTCCCGGTTCGTGGTGCTGGAGGAACTGGTCGACTACATCGCCGGGCACCACGGCGTGTGGTTCGCCACCCACGCCGACATCGCCAGCTACGTGGCCGAGACCGCCGGCCTCGGGGGCCAGCCGGCCCCCTGACCAGGCCCCTGACCAGGCCCCTGACCAGGGCTCCTGACCAGGCCCGTCAGCTTGGGCCTGTCCGGCGGCGCACCGCCGTGAGACGATCATGACAGCGCCAGGCACCACGTTCCGCGGAGGTCGCCATGACCGTCAAGGACACCACTACCACTCAGGCTCGCGGTCTCCGGCGGAACGCCATCGGGCTGCGCGAGGTCCTGTTCCAGTCGATCACCGACATGGCACCCGGGGCCGCGATCGCGGCATCTATCCCCGCCGGAGTCGCGTTCGCCGGCGGCTCGCTGCCGCTGGCCGTGATATTCGCCCTGGTCGCCTGCTTGTTCTGCGCGGTCAGCATCGGCCTGCTGGCCCGCGAGATGCCGTCGGCCGGGTCGCTGGCCACCTACGCGGCCCGTGGCCTGCACTCGTCCATCGGCTTCCTGGTGGCCTGGGGTTACGTGCTGGTCGGCTTCCTCATCCCGCCGCTGGTGCTGCTGCAACTCGGCTTCACCACGGCGGCCACCATCAACGCCGAATGGTCCAGCTACCCGGCCAGCCTGTGGTGGCCGTGGTCGCTGGCCGGCGCGGTGATCGTGCTGGCGGCCGGCTTCTACGGCATCCGCACCTCGGCCCGGCTGGGCACCGTGCTGGGCGCGTTCGAGATCGGCGTGTTCCTCGTGCTGGCCGTCTTCTTCATCGTGCACGCGGGCAGCAACAACACGCTCAGCGTGTTCACCACCAAGTACACCCCGTCCGGATTCTCCGGCCTCACCGGGGTGATCGGCGGGTCGGTGTACACGATCCTGGCCTTCGGCGGCTTCGAGGGCGCGGCGCCGCTGGCCGAGGAGGCCCGCAACCCGCGGCGCACCATCCCCCGGGCAGTGCTGCTGGCCACCCTGCTCATCGGCCTGCTCTACGTGTTCACCACGTACGCGGTGGACGTCGCCTACGGCCCGGCCAGGTTCCACAACTTCACCACCGGGACCGGGGCCGCCTCCTGGGAGGGCATGGCCCGGTCGCTGTACGGCCTGTTCTGGTTCTTCGTGTTCCTGGCCATCGTGAACTCGACCATCGCCAACGCCAACGCCGGGGTCAACGTGTCCAGCCGGACCGCCTACGCGATGGGCCGGATCGGCGCCTTCCCGCGCTTCCTGGCCCAGGTGCACCCCAGGCATCACTCTCCCGCGCTAGCCATCGTGACCGCGTTCCTCATCACCGTCGCGGTCACCCTCGGCCTCGGCCTCGGCTACGGCCCCACCGTCGCGTTCGTGATGGTGGCCACCGCCCTGGTCATCGTGCTGGCCGCTATCTACATCGTGATGAACGCGGCCTGCATCGGCTTCTTCGGCCGGGCCGCGCGAAAGCCCAACCCGGTGCTGTGGCTGATCATCCCGATCCTGGGCATCGTCACGTTCGTGCCGGCCTGGCTCACCGCGGCCGGCATCAAGGCGTTCTCGTTCGTCGCCACGTTGTCCCCGCCCTATTCCTACCTGGGCCCGGGAGTGGCCGGCTGGATGGTGGTGGGCCTGATCTACCTTCTCTACCTGTACCGCCGCCACCCGCGGCGGGTGCTCGAGGTGGGTCTGGTGCACCTGGACACGCTGGAGGAGCAGGAGTGAGTGACCCGCAGGTCTTCAGCTTCCGGCCGGCCCCCGAGCAATACGCCTGGACGTTCGGTGGTGCAGCACCCCTATCCCACATAACGCCCCCCGCCGTCCTCGAGGTGTTCACCGAGGACTGCTTCGCCGGGCGGGTGAAAAGCGAGACCGACCTGGTGTCGGAAGTCTGCGAGTTCCCGTACCTGAATCCGCAGACCGGCCCGTTCTACATCGAGGGCGCCGAGCCTGGGGACACCCTGGCCGTGCACTTCATCTCGATCGAGCCCGCCCGCGACTGGGGCGCGTCCACCACCGTGCCGCTGTTCGGCGCGCTGAGCGCGACGCACGCCACCGCGCTGCTGCACGACCCGCTGCCGGAACTGGTCTGGCTATGGCAGTTCGACACCGGCAAGGGGACCTGCCGGTTCACCGCCCGGCACAGTGACTTCACGGCCGACCTGCCGATCGAGCCGATGCACGGCACGGTCGGCGTGGCCCCGGCCAACCTGGAGGTGCGCAGCGCGCTGGTGCCGGACGCGTTCGGCGGCAACATGGACACCCCGGAGATGCGCGCCGGGACCACCTGCTACCTCGGCGTGAACGTCGAGGGGGCGCTGTTCTCGCTGGGCGACGGGCACGCCCGGCAGGGCGAGGGCGAGACCTGCGGGGTGGCCGTGGAGTGCGCGATGAACACGGTGCTCGCGGTGGACCTGATCAAGGGCCGGCCATGCGCCTGGCCGCGGTTGGAATCGGACACCCACCTGATGACGGCCGGGTCGGCCCGCCCGCTGGAGGACGCGTTCCGGATCGCCGCGCTGGACCTGGTGCAGTGGCTGGCCGCCGACTACGGGCTGGACCAGATGGACGCCTACCAGCTGGTCACCCAGGCCATCGAGGCGCCGCTGGCCAACGTGTGCGACCCGAACTACACCAGCGTGGTCAAGATGCCCAAGACGTACCTGCCCACCGGGGACGCGATGGGCAGCGCGCACGCGCGGCTGCGCGCCCTGGCCACGGCATACCAGGGTTAACAACACTCCCCGTGCTCAGCGTTCGCTGTCCAGCGCCCGCATCTGCGGCGTGTCGTAGCGGTCGCCGGCCACCTGATCCGCGGGCACTGCGGCCTCGATGGCCGCTAGTTCGTCCGCACTGAGCGTCACGTCCAGGGCGGCCAGCGCCTTGGCCAGCCGGGACCGCCGCTTGGTGCCGATCAGCGGGACGATGTCCTCGCCCTGGGCGGCCACCCAGGCGATAGCCAGCTGCGCGGCGGTCAGCCCGCGTTCCTGGCCGATCGCCTCCAGCGTGTCCAGCAGGGTCAGGTTGCGCTCCAGGTTGCCCGGCTGGAAACGGGGAAAGCGGGCCCGCAGGTCACCGTCGGCCGGCCGTGCGGTGTCCCGGCTGAGCAGGCCACGGGACAGGATCCCGTACGCGGTCACGCTGATGCCCAGCTCCCGCACGGTGGGCAGGATCTCCGCCTCGATCGCCCGGCTCATCAGCGAGTACTCGATCTGCAGTTCGGCCACCGGCCGGACCGCGTGCGCCCGGCGGATGGTTTCCGCTCCCACCTCGGACAGCCCGAGGTGACGGACGTAGCCCGCGTCGATCATTTCGCCGATGGCGCCGGCCGTATCCTCGATCGGCACGCCCGGGTCCAGCCGGGCCGGCTGGTACAGGTCGATGTAGTCGGTGCCCAGCCGGGTCAGCGAGTAGGAGAGGAAGTTCTTCACCGCGGCCGGCCGGGCGTCGTGGCCGATGAACATGCCCCGTGGGTCCCGCATCCCGCCGAACTTGACCTGCACGAACACGCTGTCCCTGGGCACCTCGCGGAGCACCCGGGCCAGCAGCAGCTCGTTGTGCCCCATGCCGTAGAAGTCGCCGGTGTCCAGCAGGGTGATCCCGGCGTCGAGCGCGGCGCGGATGGTGGCCACGCTCTCCGCGTCGTCCGCGGCGCCGTAGATCCCGGACATGCCCATCAGCCCGAGCCCGGCGCGGGACACGACCGGCCCGCCCCGGCCCAGCGTGGTCAGCTGCACCGCTTGTCGCTCCTCAGCCCTCGGCCGCGAATACCTCGGCCCCCTCGACGAAGGTTAGTGCGACGGTGGTCCCGGCTATCTCGGCGGGTGGGCCGGCGAACGGGTCACGGTCCAGCACCACCAGGTCAGCCAGGTAGCCGGGCTCGATGGCGCCGGTCTCGTCCAGCGTGTTCACGTAGGCCGAGCCGGCCGTGTACGCGGCCATCGCCTGGGCCAGGCTGAGCGCCTGGCCGGGCAGCAGCGGCCCGGCCGCCGGGTCGCCCTCCCCCGGCGGCAGCACCCGGTTCACCGCGACGTGGATGCCCCATAGCGGATTGGCGCTGCTCACCGCCCAGTCGCTGCCCGCGGCCAGCCGGGCGCCGGCCCGCAGCAGGTCGCCGAACGGGTACTGATGGGCGGCCCGCTCCGGGCCCAGGAACGGGATGGTCAGGTCGTCCATCTGCGGCTCGTGCGCGGCCCACAGCGCCTGCATGTTCGCGGTCACGCTGAGCTGGGGGAAGCGCGGGATGTCATCGGGGTGCACCACCTGGATGTGCGCGATGTGGTGCCGGCCCGTGCTGACCACGACGGCGGCCCGGGCCGCCTCGAACGCGTCCAGCGCCTCCCGCACCGCCCGGTCCCCGATGGCGTGCACGTGCACCCCGAAGCCGGCCGCATCCAGCCGGGTCACCTGCTCGGCCAGGTCGGCCGGGTCCAGGTAGGACAGCCCGCTGTTGCTGGTCTGGCAGCCACAGCCATCCAGGTAGGGGTCGATCATCCCGGCGGTGAAGTTCTCCGCCACGCCGTCCTGCATGATCTTCACCGTGCCGGCCCGGAACCGGCCCGCCTGACCCGCCTCGCGCCGGCCGAGCAGGTCGTCGAGCTGCTCCCCGCCGCGGCCCCGGTCCCACCACAGCGCCCCCTGGACCCGGGCGGTGAGCGTGCCGTCCCGCGCCGCGGTCAGGTATGCGGGCAGCGGGTCCGGGAACCCCAGGTACTCGCCGACGATCGCGTCCTGCCAGGCGGTGATGCCGAGTGCGTGCAGGTGCTGCTGGGCCAGCAGCAGGCCGCGCAGCTGCTCGTCCGGCGTCGGCCGGGGCACCAGCCGGCCGACCAGCAGCGCGGCGCCTTCGTGGAGGGTGCCCTGGGGCTCCCCGCCCGGCTCCCGCTCGATCCGCCCGTCCGCCGGGTCCGGGGTGGCTGCCGTCACGCCGGCCCGGTCCAGCGCGGCCGAGTTGACCCAGGCGCCGTGCCCGTCCCGGTTGGTCAGGTAGGCCGGCCGCCCGCCGGTCACCCCATCCAGCAGTGCGCGGGACGGCGTGCCGCCGGGGAACCACTCCATCCGCCAGCCGCTGCCATCGATCCATTCCCGGTCCGGGTTGGCCGCCGCGTAGGCCCGGATCCGGTGCAGCGCGTCGTCCGCGCCGGTGGCCCCGTCCAGGTCGCAGCGGAGCATGGTCAGCCCGGCGAACACCGGGTGCACGTGCGCGTCCTGGAAGCCGGGCAGCACCGGCCGGCCGCGCAGCTCGATCACCCTGGTCCGGTCCCCGGCCAGGCCGGTCAGCTCGGTGTCGGTGCCGACGGCCACGATGCGGCCGTCCCGCACCGCCGCCGCGGTGGCCGGCCAGCCGTTGTCCGCCGTGGCCCGGGTCATCTCCCGGCCTTCGGCGGGCACCGTGTACACCGGGCCGCCGGTGAAGATCAGGTCTGCCTGGTCCGTCATCGTCGCCTCCGTTATCTCCAGCTGCCTGTGATCAGCGCCGCGGTGGCCGCGTGACCGGTCAGCGGCAGCCGGTACAGCTCCTCGACCGTGCGCAGCACGCTGTAGTGCGTGATCGGCTCGGCGTACCGGCCGCTGCGCACCGGCTGGCCGGCCAGGATGGTGGGAATCTGGTTCCCCGGGCTGCCGTCGTTCTCATCCCAGGTGATGATGAGCAGGCTGTCGTGGGTCCGGGCCCAGCTGGCATAGCCGCTGAGGTGGGCCCGGAGCCAGGAGTCACCGCTGGCCACCGGGCAGTCGTGCATGTCGTCGCACAGGTTGGGGATGACGAACGACACGGTGGGCAGCCGGGCGTAGTGCCCGGCCGGGAACGCGCTGAATGGCTTGCTGTCCGCGGCCGGCAGGTTGCTGAAGTTGGTCCAGGGCACGTGCTTGCGGGCATATTCGCCGGCCGAGCAGGCCGCTGACCCGGTGGCGGGCAGGTTCTCGGCATAGCCGGCGAACGTCCGGCCCGCCGCGATCAGCTCGGCGGCCAGGTCCGGCGTGGTGAACCGGTGCGGGCAGCTGTCGTCGGTGACGCCCTGCGTGCTGCCGGAGAACAGGGCCAGATAGTTCGGCTCGCTGGGGTGGGTGATGGCCCGGGAGCTGGTGAACAGCGCCCCCTGCCGGGCCAGCTGGTTCAGGTAGGGCGCCTGCGGGCTGCCGATCACCTCGCCGTAGCCGTGGTTCTCCTCCAGCACGATCACGGTGTGCTGCGGCGGCGCGGGCAGCGCGGTGGTGCGGGCCGGGCTCGCGGCCGGGCCGGCTGGGGTCGCGGCGCTGGACGGCGGGGTGGGGCTGGGCGCGGC
>DATCUG010000384.1:0-2616 GCA_036567525.1 Streptosporangiaceae bacterium
ATGTACGGGCACGACGTGCTGGCCAGCGGCTGGCGGAAGCGGCAGCGGCCGGAGCCGCCGCGGGTCGAGGCGGCGCACGGGCTGGTCGTCGAGGAAGCGGGCGGCCAGGGTTTCTGCGGCGCCGTGGTGGCCTGCCAGAAAGATGCCGTCACGCTGGAGGACCGGTTCGGCCGCCAGCGGGTGTTCCCGCTGCGCCCAGCCGCGTTCCTGCTCGACGGCCAGCCAGTCACGCTGATCCGTCCCGTCCCAGCGGCCCGCCCCGCTGCGGCATCCCGCACCCGGTCCGGCTCGGTGGCCGGGCTAGCCAGCCGGGCCCGGGTCGCCCGGGCCAGCCGGATCTACGTCGAGGGCCGGCACGACGCCGAGCTGGTCGAGCAGATCTGGGGTGACGATCTGCGCGATATCGGCGTGGTGGTGGAGTACCTGGAGGGCGTCGACCACCTGCCGGCCATGGTGGCCAGCTTCGCGCCCGGCCCGCAGCGCCGCCTCGGCGTGCTGGTCGATCACCTCATTCCCGGGTCCAAGGAGCAGCGCATCGCGGCCGGGGTGACCTCGCCGTACGTGCTGGTGACCGGGCACCCGTTCGTGGATATCTGGCAGGCGGTCAAGCCCGCGGCGCTCGGCATCCCGCGCTGGCCGGACGTGCCGCGGGGCCAGCCGTGGAAGGAAGGCGTGCTGCGCGGGCTGGGCTGGGGCACGGACACCGCGGCCGGCTGGAAGCGCATCCTGGCCGCCGCGCGCAGCTACACGGACCTGGAACCGGAACTGCTCGGCCGGGTGGAAGAGCTGATCGACTTCGTCACCGCGCCGGGTACTGGCTAACGTGTAGCACATGCAGCCCGCTGCCCAGATCGACGCCGGCCCGCCGTCCGGCGCGGATCCGGCCAGCCGCCGCGAGGTGCACACCGCCATGCTGGCCTACCTGGGCGTGCCGTTCACCCTGTGCCTGCTGCCGCTAGCCCTGTACCTGGCCAATGTGCGCAACCACTCGTTCGCCCGGTGGCACGCGGGCCAGGCGCTGAACGTGGCCGTCACCGCGCTGCTCTACACCGTGTGCGGGCTGATCGTAGGCGGGGTGCTGGCGCTCGACTCGGTCCAGGTGGGCACGCTCATCGCGGTGCCGCTGCTGGCTGTGCTGTGGATCTCGGTGCTGGTAGTGCTGGTCCGCGCGGCCAGCGCGGCCGGCCGGGGCGAGCAGCAGCCGGTGCCGCGGTGGCTGCGGATTAATCGGTAACGCCGCGGATCACCGCGTCGGCCAGCAGCCGGCCGCGCTGGGTCAGCACCAGCCGCCCCACGGAGTGCGCCGCCCGGTCGGCCAGCCCATCCGCCGCGGCGGCCGCGGCGGCCGCCCGGCCGGCCGGGCTGAGCAGGCTGACCGGGCAGCCTTCGGCCAGCCGGGTGCGCAGCATGATCTCCTCCAGCCGGCGTTCCGGGCCGGTCAGCACCTCCCGGGCCAGGCCGGGGCTGGCCCCTTCGCTGAGCCGGGCGGCGTAGGCGGCCGGGTGCTTGACGTTCCACCACCGGGTCCCCGCCACGTGGCTGTGCGCCCCAGGCCCGATCCCCCACCAGTTGCCGCCGGTCCAGTACAGCCGGTTGTGCTGGCAGGCGGCGTCCGGCCCGGCCGCCCAGTTGGACACCTCGTACCAGGTCAGGCCCGCGCTGGAGAGCAGGTCATCGGCCAGTTGATAGCGTTCGGCCATGGTGTCGTCGTCCGGTGCGGCCACCTGGCCGCGGCGGATCCGGGCGGCCAGACGGGTGCCCTCCTCGATGATGAGCGCGTACGCGGAGATGTGGTCCGGGCCGGCCGCCAGCGCCGCCTCGACCGACGCGCGCCAGTCCGCCTCAGTCTCCCCCGGCGTGCCGTAGATGAGGTCCAGGCTGACGTGCTGGAAGCCGGCCTGCCGGGCCCACCGGGCGCACTGGGCGGGCCGGCCTGGCTGATGCTCGCGGTCCAGCACGGCCAGCACGTGCGGCACGGCGCTCTGCATGCCCAGCGAGATCCGGGTGATCCCGGCCGCGCGCAGCCCGGCCAGCGACCGCTCGTCCACGCTCTCCGGGTTGGCCTCGGTGGTCACTTCGGCCCCCGGGGCCAGGCCGAACTCGCCGTCGATGACCCGGAGCAGCTCGCCGAGCCGGGCGGCCGGCAGCAGGGTGGGCGTGCCGCCGCCGAAGAACACGGTGCGCACCGGCGGGCAGCGGTCCCCGAGCACCTGCCGGGCCAGCCGCAGCTCGGCGGCGGCCAGGCCGGGATAGCTGTCCCGGGACGCCCCGCCACCCAGCTCGGCGGCGGTGTACGTGTTGAAGTCGCAGTACCCGCACCGGGTGCGGCAGAACGGCACGTGGATATAGATGCCGAACGCCGGTCCGGCCAGGCCGCACAGCGCGCTGGCCGGCAGCCCCCCGTCGGCGGGCACCGGCTGGCCAGCCGGCAGCGCCCCAGGCATGGTCAGCCAGCCTGCGGTGCTAGCCCGGGGGGACGACCCCCCGCTCTGCTTTCCCGGGGGACTACCCCCGGAGCCCCCGGCCCCCGGGAAAAAACCAAAGTCACCGCCCGGATGGTGAAGGACCGGCTGGACCGTGAACTGGTCGGCAATGTGTCACTCCGGGTGCTGCCCA
>DATCUG010000385.1:0-5131 GCA_036567525.1 Streptosporangiaceae bacterium
GCTGCCGACGGCGACCCGCCCGCGTTGCTGATCACCAGGTCCAGCCGCCCGAACCGGTCGGCCGCGGTGCGGATCAGTGCCTGTGCCTGTCCGGCGTCCCGCACGTCGGCCGGCTCGAACACGGCCGTGCGGCCGTCAACCGCGAGCGGTTCGGCCGGCTCGGACCGGCCGCAGACCAGCACGTCGGCGCCGGCCGCCAGGAACGCGCGCGCGATGCCCGCACCGATCCCCCGGGTGCCGCCGGTCACCACCACGGCCCGGCCCGCGCAATCGCCCTCTGGCATGAGCCTCATGTTAGGTTGGCCACCAAGCAAGCGCTAGGTAACGTCAGCGAGGTGGCGATGGGCATCGAGCTGCGCGGCCAGGACGGCATCGCCGAAGTGATCATCGACTTCCCGCCGGTCAACGCGCTGCCCGCGCAGGGCTGGTTCGAGCTGGCCGACGCGGTGACCGGGGCCGGTGCCGACCCGGCCACCCGGGTGGTGATCCTGGCCGCCGAGGGCCGCGGCTTCTGCGCCGGGGTGGACATCAAGGAGATGCAGCGCACCCCCGGGCACACCGCGCTGATCGACGCTAACCGGGGCTGCTACGCGGCGTTCGGCGCGGTGTACGACTGCGCGGTCCCGGTGATCGCCGCGGTGCACGGGTTCTGCCTGGGCGGCGGCGTCGGGCTGGCCGGCAACGCCGACATCGTGCTGGCCGCGGACGACGCCAGCTTCGGCCTGCCCGAGGTGGACCGGGGCGCGCTCGGCGCGGCCACCCACCTGGCCCGGCTGGTGCCGCAGCCGCTGATGCGGGCCATGGTGTACACCTGCCGGACGGTCAGCGCGCAGCAACTGCTCAGCTTCGGCACCGTGCTCGATGTGGTGCCGCCGGCCGAGTTGCGCGGCGCCGCTCACGAGCTGGCCAGACAGATCGCGGCCAAGGACCCGGCCGTGATCAGGCTGGCCAAGCAGTCGCTGAACGGCATCGACCCGGTCGATGTGCACCGGTCCTACCGGTACGAGCAGGGCTTCACGTTCCAGCTCAACCTGGCCGGCGTGGCCGACCAGGCCCGGCAGGCGTTCGTGGACGGCCACCAGTGACGGTGCTCACGCCGGACGAGATCGTCTCCGAGCTGCGCGACGGGATGACCATCGGGATCGGCGGCTGGGGCTCCCGGCGCAAGCCGATGGCGCTGGTCCGGGCGATCCTGCGGTCCAGCCTGACCGACCTGGAGATCGTCAGCTACGCCGGCCCCGACCTCGGCCTGCTGCTGGCCGCGGGCCGGGTCCGCAAGGTCGTCACCGGCTTCGCCTCGCTGGACAGCATCCCGCTCGAACCGCACTTCCGGCAGGCCAGGCAGAACGCCACCATCCGCCTCATGGAGCTGGACGAGGGCATGCTGCAGCTGGGGCTGCAGGCCGCCGCGCACCGGCTGCCGTTCCTGCCGATCCGGGCCGGCCTGGGCTCGGACGTCATGCGGGTGAACCCGGAGTTGCGCACGGTGCGCTCGCCGTACCCGGACGGCGAGGACCTGGTCGCCATGCCGGCGCTGCGGCTGGACGCCGCGCTGGTCCACCTCAACCGGGCCGACGAGCACGGCAACGCGCAGTACCTGGGGCCGGACCCGTACTTCGACGACCTGTTCTGCCTGGCCGCCGACCGCGCGTTCGTGTCCTGTGAGGACATCGTGCCGACCGCCGGTCTGCTGGCGGCCGGGCCGCCGCAGAGCCTGCTGATCAACCGGGCCATGGTGCACGGCGTGGTGCCCGCGCCGCGCGGCGCGCACTTCACCAGCTGCGTCCCGGACTACCCGCGCGATGAGGCGTTCCAGGCCGAGTACGCCGCGGCGGCCGGCAGCCCAGCCGCGTGGCAGCGATTCCAGGACCGCTTCCTGTCCGGCGACGAGGCCGGCTACCACAAGGCCGTGCAGCAGTTCCACGACGAGAAAGCGGCGGCCACGTGACCGCGCCCATCCCCGGGAGCCGCAAAGCAAGCAGAGCTGAGGTGTGTGTCACGGCGTGCGCCGAGGCGTGGCGCGGCGACGGTGCCATCCTGGCCAGCCCGATGGGCCTCATCCCCAGCTTGGGCGCCCGGCTGGCCCGGCTCACGTTCGCCCCGGACCTGCTGCTCAGCGACGGGGAAGCCTACCTGCTCGGCGCAGACGAGACGGTCGAGGGCTGGCTGCCGTACCGGTCGGTGTTCACCATGGTCGCGGCGGGCCGCCGGCACGTGATGATGGGGGCCAGCCAGCTCGACCGGTTCGGCAACCAGAACATCTCCTGCATCGGCGACTGGGCCCGGCCCAGAGCCCAGCTGCTCGGGGTGCGCGGCGGCCCGGGCAACACCATCAACCACCCGGTCAGCTACTGGGTGCCCCGGCACTCCCCCCGGGTGTTCGTCCCGGCCGTGGACATGGTCAGCGGGGTCGGCTACGACCGTGCGGCCGCGCTCGGGGCGGCCGCGGCCCGGTTCCACGGCCTGCGGGTGGTGGTGACCAACCTGGCCGTGCTGGACTTCGAGACCCCGGATCACGCGATGCGGCTGCGCTCGGTGCACCCTGGGGTGACCGTGCCCGAGGTGACCGAGGCCACCGGCTTCCCGCTGCTCATCCCGGACGAGATTGCCGTCACCCGTGAGCCGACCCGCGCCGAACTGGCCCTGATCAGAGACCAGCTGGACCCGGCCACGCGGCGCGACCGCGAGATCCCGGCCGCCGCATGATCCGCACCCGGCTGACCAGCCTGCTCGGGATCAGCACCCCGATCGTCCAGGCCGGCATGGGCTACGTGTCCGGTGCCGGGCTGGCCGCGGCCACCTCACGCGCCGGCGGGCTAGGTGTGATCGCGTCGGCGACGATGAGTAGCGGCGAGGTGCGTTCGGCCATAAAGGCAGTTAAAGAACGAACGGAAGCGCCGTTCGCGGTGAACGTGCGGGCGGACACTGCCGACGCGGCCGAGCGGATCGACCTGATCATCGCGGAGCGGGTGCCGGTGGCCTCGTTCGCGCGCGCGCCACGGCCGGAGCTGATCAGCCGGCTGCGCGACGCCGGGGTGATCACGATCGCGTCGGTCGGCGCGCGGCGGCACGCGGAAAAAGTCGCCGCCTGGGGCATCGACGCGGTCATCGCGACCGGCGCCGAGGGCGGCGGGCACACCGGCGCGGTGCCGACCAGCCTGCTCATCCCCCAGGTGGTGGACGCGGTGGATATCCCGGTGATCGCGGCGGGCGGGTTCTTCGACGGGCGCGGGCTGGCCGCCGCGCTGAGCTACGGCGCGGCCGGGATCGCGATGGGTACCCGGTTCCTGCTGACCAGCGACAGCCCGGTGGCCGGCGCCGTCAAGCAGGTGTACCTGGCCAGCGACGTGACCGGCACGGTGGTCACCACCCGGGTGGACGGAGTGCCGCACCGGGTGCTGCGCACGCCGCTGGTGCAGCGGCTGGAGCAGGCCGGGCGGGTCAGCGGGCTGGCCCGGTCGGTGCGCAGTGCGGCCGCGTTCCGCGGCCTGTCCGGGCTGAGCTGGGCCGAGCTGATCCGGCAGGGCCGGGCCATGCGCCGCAGCGGCGACCTGACCTGGGCCCAGGTGCTGATGGCGGCGAACACACCGATGCTGCTCCGGGCGGCTATGGTGGACGGCCGGCCGGACCTCGGCCTGATGTCCGCGGGCCAGGTCACCGGGGTGATCGGGGACCTGCCGTCGTGCGCCGAGCTGATCAGCCGGATCACCGCCGAGGCCGAGCAGATCCTGGCCGCGCTGCCCAGTCTGGTCACCCCTGAGCCCGGCCTCCGCCCCGGCCCCGGCCCGGGCCAGGTCCCGGTCCCAGGCGAACCGCATGAATGACGCATTCAGCTGGTCCCGACCGCATGACTGAATCATTCATGTAGTGGCGGTGCCGATGGGCGCCACCCGTGAAGTGAAATGGCCGGACGGTGTTTAGCGGCCGACGGCTGGGTTAGCTAGCACACGTCCCCGGCCTGGCCCGGCGGCCGGCCGGGGCGCCCACAGTCGTCCCGGGCAATGGCATCCCCTGACCATTGCCCGGGGCCGTGGGCAATGGCCAGCACCCTCCCCCTGAGATCAGCGCACCGGTTAACCACGCCGGCCGTCGGCGGGCACCGCTGCCCCGCGCACGGCGCCGTCGATGATCCGGCCGGCTGGCCCGCAGAGCGGGCCAGGGTAGACCTTCCACCCCAGTCCTCACAATAGGCCGACCGTTATTTTTGTCTGCCTCCCGGCCATTCTGTGGCATTACCAGCTACGATGTCAGTTAACGATCTTGATAATGGCCATCCTGATGGGCCTGGATCAGAAAATTTCATTCCGATCGGTTTACGTATCGCTCTCGCGGCCACTTCACGCTGCATCCCAGAACCATCCGAGCGGGAGGTAAGTATGAAGGTTCATCGTTTTATGGCCGCAATGGCGACCGCCCTGGCCATGTCCATTGGCCTGTCCGTGGCGGCGGCCGAGGCGGCCAGCGCGGCCCCGGTGCGCGACAGCGCCCGGTCAGCCGCCACCGCAACCCGGGCCACCGTGCCGGTGACGGGCACGTTCACCAACGCGGCCGGCCAGGGCACGTTCAGCGGGACGTTCACCCCGCAGCGGGTCACCGTGGTGGGCCGCACCCTGGAGGCGACCGGCCTGCTCACCGGCACCTTGACCGACGCCAATGGGTCCACTCTCGGCACGGTCAGCCGCACGGTGACCATACCGGTCAGCATGCCCGGCGCGGCCAGCCCGGCGAACGCGGCCAGCCCGGCCAACGCGGCCAACGCGCCGGCCGCCGCGCCGTCGTGCAGCATCCTGAACCTCGTCCTGGGTCCGCTGGATCTGAACCTGCTCGGCCTGGCGGTTCACCTCAACCAGGTGGTGCTCAACATCACCGCCATTCCCGGGGCGGGCAATCTGCTCGGCAACCTGCTCTGCGCGGTCGCTAACCTGCTGAATGGCGGGACCGGCCTGAGCACTCTGCTGAACCAGCTCGTTGCCCTGCTGAACCAGATCCTCGCCGCGCTGTCCAGCCAGATCGCGGACGCCGCGGCCGCGCTGCTGATCGCCTCGCCGCGGGCGGTCCGGGATCATGGGCTGCGGCCGCGGGCCCGGATCCACCACCTCAGCGCGCGCGGCGACGACCCGGTGCTGATGCT
>DATCUG010000386.1:0-8351 GCA_036567525.1 Streptosporangiaceae bacterium
GGGCGGACGCGGCCCCGCTGGCCTGGCCTGCGCCGGCCTTGGCCGCGGCGCGCTTGGCCGCCCGGCCACCCGAGGCCTTGAGCGCCACCCGCTTGGCCAGCGCCTTGTACTGCGGCTGCCGCTCCTTGAGGTCGGCCAGCACCGGGGTGGCGATGCAGATCGAGGAGTAGGTGCCGGACAGCATGCCGACGAACAGCACCAGCGCGAGGTCGTTCAGTTCGCCCGCGCCGAGTAGCCCGCCACCGATGAACAAGATGGCGGCCACCGGCAGCAGCGCGATCACCGACGTGTTGATGGACCGGACCAGGGTCTGGTTCAGCGCCAGGTTGGCCGCCTGGCTGTAGGTGCTGCGGGTCGAGCTGAGCAGGCCCGCGGTGTTCTCCCGGACCTTGTCGAAGACGACCACGGTGTCATACAGCGAGTAGCCCAGGATGGTCAGCAGGCCGATCACGGTGGCCGGGCTGACCTGGAAGCCGGCCAGCGCGTACACCCCGATGGTGATGACGATGTCGTGCGCCAGGGCGATCAGCGCGGCAACGGCCATCCGCCACTCGAACGCGATCGACAGGTAGATCACGATCACGATCAGGAACGCGATCAGCGCCTGAATCGCCTTGTGCGTGATATCCGAGCCCCAGCTCGCCCCGACGAAGTTGACGTTGATCTTGTTCATCGGGATGCCGAGCTGACGGCTCAGCGTGGACTGCACTTGCTGCTGCTCGGTGAACGACGGCAGCTTGCCGGTCTGCACCTCCCAGCTGGCGCCGCTGCCCGAGCCGACCTCCTGCACGATCGCGTCGCTGCCCGCGGGCGACGCGCTGACCGCGTGCTGCACCTGGACGATGCTGGTGTTCCCGGCCGGGAACTTGAACACCGAACCGCCCTTGAAGTCCACCGTGAAGTTCAGCCCGCGGGTGAACAGGCCGGCCAGGCTGAGCACCAGGATCAGCCCGGAGATCATGTACCAGAGCCGCTGCCGGCCGACGAAGTCGAAGGAGACCTCACCGCGGTACAGCCGGTTGCCGAAGCTGCCCAGCGCCGACATCACGCCTCCTTCGCCGGGGTGGCGGACGTGACCCGGGCCGGCCGGGATGATCGCCACGGGGCCCGGGCGCCGAGCCGGGCCGGATCCAGCCCGGACCACTTGTGGCCCCGGCCATAGAACTTGGTCCGGGCCAGCAGGGTGACCATCGGCTTGGTGAACAGGAACACCACCACCACGTCGATGACCGTGGTCAGCCCGAGGGTGAACGCGAAGCCCTTGACCTCGCCGATGGAGAAGTACCAGAGCAGCGCGGCGGCCAGGAACGACACCGTGTCCGAGACCAGCACCGTGCGCCGGGCCCGTTTCCAGCCGCGTTCCACCGCGGTGCGCAGCGTGCGGCCATCCCGCACCTCGTCACGCAGCCGTTCGAAGAACACCACGAACGAGTCCGCGGTGATGCCGATGGCCACGATCAGGCCGGCCACCCCAGACAGCTCCAGCGCCAGGTTCTCGTACTTGCCGAGCAGGATGATCGCCTCGAACACCAGCACCGACGCGATGATCAGGCTGGACACGGCGACCACGGCCAGGCCGCGGTAGTAGAGCAGGCAGTACAGCACCACCAGCAGCAGCCCGATCGCGCCGGCCAGCAGGCCCGCGTGCAGCTGGTCGCTGCCCAGCTGCGGCGAGATGGTCTGGATGGACTGCTTGGTGAACGTGAGCGGCAGCGCGCCGTAGCTGAGCTGGTTGGCCAGCAGGGTCGCCTCGTTCTCGGTGAAGTTGCCGGTGATCTGGGCCGAGCCGGTGTTCATCGCGCCCTCGATGACCGGCGACGAGATGACCACCCCGTCCAGCACCACGGCCAGCTGGTCGTTCGCCGAGTTGACGCCGTACTTGTTGAACATCTCCGTGGTCAGCGTGCCCCACTTGCTGGCCCCGGCCGGCTTGAAGCTGAGGTTGACCTGCCAGTTCACGCTGGTGCTGGACAGCCCGGCACTGGCCGACTTGATGTCCCTGCCCTGGACCTTCGAGCTGGCCAGCGCGTACTTGTACGCCACCCCGTTGATCGTGCCGCACGAGACGGTCTGGCTGGCCGCCTCGTTGTACTGGGTGCCGGTGTAGCCGACCTCCGACTTCCAGTTCTTGTTCGCGCAGTTGAGCTTGTCGAACAGGGCCTTGGTGTGCGCGCTGACCAGGGCCGCGTTGCCCGAAGCATCCGCGGTGGTGGACAGCCCGGAGGTGGGCGTGGCACTGGCCGCCGGGGTCGGGGTGGCTGACGCGCTGGACGACGGCGTGGCGGACGCCTTGGCCTGCGCCGCAAGCAGCCGCGCGTGGCTGGCCGAGCCGGGGGTGCTGGCGTTCGGCGAAATGGAGATCTTGGCTTTGGTGCTGGCGGTGGCCGAGGGGCTGGCGCTGGCCGATGGCGTGGCCGTGCCGGACGGGCTGGCCGACGGGGTGGGTGCCGGCACCGCCGTGGCGGAGTTCGGCGCCACCAGCAGCACCTGGCGGAACAGCAGCTGGGCGGTCGTGCCGACCAGGTCGATCACCTTCTGGCTGTTCGCGCCGGGCACGGCCACGTTGATGATGTTGCTGCCCTGCTGCTGGACCTGCGCCTCGGTGAAGCCCGCCCCGTTGACCCGGTTCTCCATGACGTTCTTGGCCTGGGTCATGTCCGCGGCGAATTGGGCCGACGACACGCCCTTGGGGGCCTGCGCCTCCAGCGCCACCGTGGTGCCGCTGGTCAGGTCCAGACCGAGGCGCACCTTGAAGTCGCTGCCCCATTTCGACGGCTGCCCGATGTTGCCGCCGACGATGGCCAGGAACAGCACCACGATGAGCACGCCCAGCACGGCCAGCGCACGGCCGGGGCGGGAGACGTTACCGCTAGGGGGAGCCACTTCTGCCTGTCCTTCGCTTCGCGTGTCGCCCGCCCCGGGACGCCGGCGCGGGGCTGCCGGTCAGTCCGCTTTGCGCTCGCTGGAGGCCGTGCTGTCGGCCGGGCTGGAGTCAGCGGGGCTGTCCGGCGCGGCGCCGTTCTGTTGCGCGGCGGACGCCTGGCCGTCCGCGCTCAGGCCGTCGCCGCTCACGTCATCCGCGGCGGCCGGCTCGGCGTGCTCCGGGGTCACCGGGTCGGCGGCCACGGTGCCGTCCTCGTCGGGCAGCACGTCCATGATGGCCCGGCGCAGGAAGCGGAGGTGCACGCCGGGCGCGACCTCCAGCACCACGTCGGTGTTGTCCGCGTCGACCACGGTCGCGTACATGCCCGCGGTGGTGCGGACCCGCTGGCCGGGCTGGACCTGGCTCTGCATCGCCTGGGCCTGGCGCTGCTTGTTGCGCTGCGGCCGGATCATCACGAAGTAGAGCAGGCCGAACAGCACGACGATGACGATCAGGAACGTGTAGTTCCCTGAGGAGCTCTTGGCAGCAGCTGCGAGATACTCGGGGTTCCCCATGGCGGGGGCATCCTTCCACTTGAATGTGCTCCGCTGGCCGCGCGCCGGGCCGTGAGCCGGCGGGGCCGGGATCCATGGCCAGCGGGCAGTCGTTGACCAACTGCCGAAGTGTAGCGGCGCGCAGGCGGCGCACCAACAGGCTACGGGGTCTCGCGACTGATCGTGACATCTCCGCGACCAACCAGCCGGCCCGTCATCACTCGAACAGGCTCCCCGGCACGGCCAGGCCAGGCGGCTCGGGCGGGTCCAGACCCAGGTGCGCCCAGGCCGCCGGGGTGGCCACCCGGCCGCGCGGGGTGCGGGCCATCAGGCCGCCGCGGACCAGGAACGGCTCGGCCACCACCTCGACTGTCTCGGCTTCCTCGCCGACCGCGACGGCCAGCGTGGACAGCCCGACCGGCCCGCCGCCGAACCGGGTGACCAGCGCGCTGAGCACGGCCCGGTCCAGCCGGTCCAGCCCTTCCTCGTCCACCTCGTACAGTTCGAGCGCGGCCCGGGCCAGGTCCCGGGTGACCGTCCCGTCCGCGCGCACCTCGGCGTAGTCACGGACCCGGCGGAGCAGCCGGTTGGCGATCCGCGGGGTGCCGCGGGACCGGCGGGCGATCTCGTCGGCGCCGTCGCCGCGCAGCGTCACGCCGAGCAGGTCGGCCGACCGGCGGACGATCACCTCGAGCTCGGCGGCCTCGTAGAAGTCCAGGTGGGCGGTGAAGCCGAACCGGTCACGCAGCGGCGCGGGCAACAGCCCGGCCCGGGTGGTCGCGCCGACCAGGGTGAACGGGGCGATGTCCAGCGGGATGGCGGTGGCCCCCGGCCCCTTGCCGACCACCACGTCCACCCGGAAGTCCTCCATGGCCAGGTAGAGCATTTCCTCGGCGGGCCGGGCCAGCCGGTGAATTTCATCGATGAACACCACGTCGCGCTCGCCCAGCGTGGACAAGATGGCGGCCAGATCGCCGGCCCGCTCGATGGCCGGCCCGCTGGTGATCCGCAGCTGCGCGCCCAGCTCGGCGGCGATGATCATGGCGAACGTGGTCTTGCCCAGCCCCGGCGGGCCGGACAGCAGCACGTGATCCGGGGCCCGGCCCCGGCGCAGCGCCCCCTCCAGCAGCAGGGACAGCTGCTCCCGGACCCGGGTCTGGCCGATCACCTCGGCCAGCCGCTTGGGCCGCAGCGCCCCCTCGATAACCCGCTCGTCCGCACTGGCCAGTGCGGACACCAATCTTTCCTGCTCAGCCGCGGACAGCTCAGGGGCGTCCCGGGCGGCTGTCTCAGCCGCCTCGTGGCCGTTGCTGCCCTTTGGCGCGCTCAAGTCCGGCTCAGCTTCCGCAGCGCGGCCCGCAGCGCCGTGCTGACGTCCACCTCAGCGCCGTCCCCGGCCACCGCCCCGGCCAGCTCGGCTTCGACGGCGGCGATGGCCTGCTCGGCGTCGCGGGCCTGCCAGCCCAGGTTGACCAGCCCGGTGCGGACCTGATCCCGCCAGGACGCGGCCCGCGCCGCGGCGCTGCCCGGCCCGGCCGTCCCGGGCGGGCTGACCGGCGCACCGGGCGAGCCCAGCCGCCCGGCCAGTTCCAGCACGATCCGCTGGGCGCCCTTGCGGCCGATGCCGGGCACCCGGGTCAGCGCGGTCACATCCTCGGCCGCGATGGCCTGGCGCAGCCCGTCCGGGCTGAACGAGGCCAGCATGGCCAGCGCCAGCCGGGGGCCGATCCCGCTGGCCGTCTGCAGCAGCTCGAACACGTCCCGCTCGTCGTCGGTGGCGAAGCCGTACAGGGTCAGCGCGTCCTCGCGGACCACCAGCGAGGTCGCCACCCGGGCCCGTTCCCCGCTGCGCAGCGTGGCCAGCGTGCCCGGGGTGGCCTGGACCAGCAGCCCGACCCCACCGACCTCGATCACCGCGCCTTCCGGCGCGATCGCGGCGACCAGCCCGTCCAGATGCGAAATCATGGTCTTCCTCCTGCCTGAGCGCGCGCCGGAATAGCGTGGCGGCTCGCCGCGGCGGCCAGCCGGGACTGCGTCCCGCCCCGCCACAGCTGGCAGATGGCCAGCGCCAGCGCATCGGCCGTGTCCGCGGGCCGGGGCGGGTCGGCCAGCCTTAGCAGCCGCATCACCATCGTGGTCACCTGCGCCTTGCCGGCCCGGCCGCTGCCGGTCACCGCGGCCTTCACCTCGCTGGGGGTGTGCAGCGCGACCGGCAGCCCGGCCCGGCCCGCGCACAGCACCGCCACCGCGCCTGCCTGGGCGGTGCCCATCACGGTGCGCACGTTGTGCTGGCTGAACACCCGCTCCACCGCGACCGCGTCCGGCCGGTGCTCGGCCAGCCAGCGGCTGATCTCAGCCTCCAGCGTGAGCAGCCGGGCGGCCAGGTCGTCCCCGGCGTCGGTCCGGACCACCCCGGCGGCCACCAGGGCCGGCGGCCGCCCCGGAACGCCGTCCACCACGCCCAGGCCGCACCGGGTCAGCCCGGGATCGACGCCGAGTACCCGCATCTGTGGCTCCGCACCCCTAGCTCCGGCCGGCTGACGAACACATGTTCGGTGCAGGCACCGACATTACCGGCCCAGCCCGGCCCGCGCCCGGGGACGCGCCGGGCTACCGCTCTCAGAAGTAGTCGAGCAGGTACGGGTGGGCCGCGAACGCGGTGTCCAGGGCGGCGTCAGCCGTCTCCGTCCCGCCGCTGGCCAGCCCGGCCCGGCGCAGCGTGGCCACCGGGGTGCCCGCGTACAGCGCGGCGAACCCGCGTGGCCCGAGGGTGAGCGGCTGGCCGGCCGCGCCCGCGGTGAGCACGCCCTTGCCCCCGCTGACCTGGAGCGTCCACCGGCCCTGGTTGCCCGGGCGGACCGGGTCGGCCAGGTCCAGCGCCGCGGTCACCTCGGCGCCGGGCGGGTAGCCGCGTTCGGCCACCGCGCCGGGCGCGTCCACCACCCGGAGCATCCACTGGTACCGCAGGCCCACCTGCGCGTCCGGCTCCCGGGTCAGCCAGCTCACCGGGTCGGCCGGGCCGGCGCAGGCCGACACGCTCTCCGCGATGGACGAGTGCGACGCGACCACCGCCCACATGGCCCGGGTGGTCGCGGCCGACGCCGCCACCAGGCGGTTCACCGCGATCTCGTCGTTCCCGTTGTGCCACCGGTATTGCAGGAACCCGTCCGGCGCCAGGTAGCAGTACCAGTCCTCGGTCCCGAGCCAGCGCCGGACCGTCTCCTCGTCGCGGGTGACCGGCCCGCTGTCCCGCAGTTCCTGGTGTGCCCCGGTGAGCGCGGCCAGCACGGCCGCCGCGTCATCCGGCCCGCACCGGCGCAGCCCGGCCAGCCCGGCCGCCTCGCCCGGTTCCTGGAGCAGCTCGTCCGGCCTGGTCAGCGAGCGCAGCGAACGGGCCGGGAAGCGGAGCACGTCCCGCGTGCCCGCGATCTCCCAGCCGCGCGACCGGTACACGGCCGAGGTGGCCGGGTACAGCGCGGAGATCCGGTAGCCGCGGCTGGCCATCAGCTCCAGCAGCGCGGTCATCAGCGCCCGGCCGGTACCCCGGCCGCGGTCTTCCGGCGCGACCATGACGCTGGCCACCCCGGCCATGGCCTGCCAGCGGCCCTGCCAGCACTGCCGCATGACGTGATACCGGGCCGCGGCGACCAGCCGCCGGCCGTCGAACGCGGCCAGCCAGCGCCGGTCGCCGAGCACCGACCGCACCTCGGCGTACCAGTCCGGCAGGCTGGCCGCCGGGCGCGGCCCGAACGCGCGGCTGCTCAGATCCAGCAGCGCGCCGAGATCATCGCTGGTGTCCAGCTCCCGGATGTCCACTCCGGGCGCCGTCAGTCCAGGCTCTCCAGCACCGAGTCGGGCACGGAATAGTTGGCGTACACGTCCTGTACGTCATCGGAGTCCTCCAGCGCCTCGATCAGCCGGAACACCCGCTTGGCCTGCTCCGCGTCCAGTTCCACCTCGACGGTGGGCAGGAACGCCGCCTCGGCCGAGTCATATTCGAGGCCGGCCTGCTGCAGCGCGGTGCGCACCGCCACCAGGCCGCCCGGCTCGCTGATCACCTCGAACGACTCGCCGAGGTCGTTGACCTCTTCGGCCCCGGCGTCCAGCACCGCCATCAGCAGGTCGTCCTCGCTGACCCCGCCGACCTTGGGCACGATCACCACGCCCTTGCGGTGGAACAGGTAGGACACCGACCCGGGGTCGGCCATCGAGCCGCCGTTGCGGGTCAGTGCGGTCCGCACGTCAGCGGCGGCCCGGTTCCGGTTGTCGGTCAGGCATTCGACCAGCACCGCCACCCCGCCCGGGGCATACCCCTCGTAGCTGACCGTCTCGTAGGCGGCGCCGCCCGCTTCCAGCCCGGCCCCACGGCGGATGGCCCGGTCGATGTTGTCGTTCGGCACCGAGTTCTTCTTGGCCTTCTGCACCGCGTCGAACAGCGTCGGGTTGCCGGCCGGGTCAGCCCCGCCGGTCCGCGCCGCCACCTCGACGTTCTTGATCAGCTTGGCGAAGAGCTTGCCCCGCCTGGCGTCGATGACCGCCTTCTTGTGCTTGGTGGTGGCCCACTTGGAGTGGCCGCTCATATCCGATTCCTCACCATGTCAACGAAAAGCTTGTGCACCCGCGGGTCCCCGGTCAGCTCAGGGTGGAAGGCGGTGGCCAGCGCCGGACCCTGGCGGACGGCGACGATCCTACCCGTGCCCGGGTCCCGGCCGAGAACCTCCACGTCCTGGCCGGTTTCCTCGACCCACGGCGCCCGGATGAAGACCGCGCGCAGCGGTTCACCGGCCAGCCCGGCCAGGGTGATGCCGGCCTCGAACGAGTCCACCTGGCGGCCGAACGCGTTCCGCCGCACGGTCATGTCGATGCCGCCGAACGTCTGCTGCCCGCCGATGCCGTCCAGCAGCCGGTCGGCCAGCATGATCATGCCTGCGCAC
>DATCUG010000387.1:0-5671 GCA_036567525.1 Streptosporangiaceae bacterium
TGTCCTGCCGAGCCTGCGCGGCCTGCCGCTTGTCCCGGGCGTAGCCGGGGATCTGGGCGACCCCAGCGCCGAGTAACCCGGCACCCGCGGTGATCACGGCCACGTAGATGGAAACATCCTGCATGACGGTATCCTCGCCGCATCGGCGTGGTTATGCACGACCCCACCAAGCTGGCGTGAGTGCTCACAGCTGTGATGTGCTCCCGGACTCGGCTGGCTCGGTGGCCGGGCTCGGCGCGCGGTCCGGGGCGAGCGGCAGGAAGATATCGAAGATGGCGCCCTGGCCCGGGGTGCTGCGCACCTTGACCGAGCCGTGGTGCGCGTTCGCGATGGCCTGAACGATGGCCAAGCCAAGGCCGAACCCGCCCGCCTCGCGGTTGCGGTGCGTGCTGGCCCGGGCGAACCGCCCGAAGATGCGCTGCAGGTCGCCGGGCTCGATGCCGCAGCCGGAGTCGGCCACCGCCAGTACCACCTGGTCGTTCTCCCGCCGGGCGCTGACCTCGATCTGGTCTCCGGGGTCGGTGTGCGCGATCGCGTTCTCCAGCAGCGCGTCCAGGGCCAGCGCCAGCCGGTCCCGGTCGGCCAGCACGGTGGCGTCGGTGACCGGGCCCAGCCGCCACTGCCGCGGCAGGTAGCCCCACCGCTCCAGCGCGTCGACGAGCACCGATTCGACCGCGACCGGTTCCCGATGCAGGAAGTCCGGGCTGGACGCCGAGGCCAGCAGCAGGATCCGGGTGGCCAGCCGGCCCAGCCGGCGCAGCTCGTCCGCGACCACCCGGGCGTCCTCGGCCATCTCGGTCTGGCTGGCCGCGCGTTCCATCAGCTCGGCGTGCCCGAGCGCCACCGTGATCGGCGTGCCCAGCTCGTGCGAGGCGTCCTGGAGGAACCGGTGCTGCTGAGTGAGCAGGTGCAGGTTCTCCTGTGACACCCGCTGCACCGCGGCCATCGCGGCCAGCTTCTCCTCCATCGCGGCCACCCGGCGCCGGCCGTGCCACACCATGACCAGGAACATCAGCGCGATCAGCGGAACCTCGGCCAGGTAGTCCGCGTCCTGCTGGCCCTTGAGCACCTGCACCACGATGATGCCGCCGGTGGCCAGGGTGACCGCGGCCAGGGTCAGGATGGTCCCCTGCATCCGCCACAGCCGCAGGCCGTAGATCGCGGTCAGGCTGACCCAGATGGCCAGGAACGGCACCGTGCCCCAGTCCGGCTCCAGCCGCATCGCCACCAGGTTGAGCGCGACGAACGCCACCCAGATCAGGTCCAGCCGGTACATCCGGGCCCAGTGCCGGGCCCGGTGCCACCAGTCCGCGGCGGCGGGCGGCGGCTCCAGGTCGGCCGCCCGGCCGTGACGGCCGTCCGCCGCAGGCCGGAGCCGGGGCAGATGCCACTGAACGCGCTGCGTGGTCACTCTTCCTCCCACCAGGGCTCGGCACGGTCAGGAACCTCCGGATGCCCCCCCGAGCTGCCGGAGCCCGGTAGCCAGGATGCTAGCGAGCAGCGCGGCGTGCTGGCCCCCCGGGTCCAGATCCGGGTCGAACACCGTAACCTGTGCGCCGCTGGCCCGCGGCGCGAGCGCGGCTAGCAGCCCAGTCAGCTCGGCCGGGGCCAGCCCGCCCGGCGCCGGGCTGTCCACGGCCGGCATGCAGGCTGGGTCGAGGATGTCCACGTCGAGGTGCAGCCAGAACCCGTCGAGTGGGCTGGCCGCCACGGTGGTTAGCACCGCCTCGGCGGTGGCCGCGGCCCCGTCCTGGCGGATCCGCCGGGCCGGGATCACCTGAGCCAGCACCTGGCTCGCTTCGGCCAGCCTTTCGTCGGCGTCCCGGCAGCCCGCGTGCACCGTGTCGCCGGGCTGGAAGGACGGGCCGGGCCCGGAGATGGCCGGCCAGTGCAGGCCCACCGCCGCGGCCAGATCCTCCCCGGCCAGGCTGGCGCAGTCGGTGCTGTTGCCCGGATGCCGGAAGTCGGTGTGCCCGTCCAGGTGCACCAGCCCGTACCGGCCGCGCGGGCGGAGCGCCCGGCCGGCCGCCAGCAGCAGGCTGCAGTCCCCGCCGAGCACCAGCGGCGCCCGGTCGGCGTCGAGCTGGGCCCGGATCCGGGCGGCCAGCCGGCCGGCGTGCTCCAGGATCGCGTCCTGGTTGCGCACCTGGCCGGGTTTGGTGTCCGCCAGGTAGCGCCCGGGCAGCACCACCCCGGCGTCGGCCGCGCCGTGCGCCGCCAGCTCGCGGTACAACCCGGCCTCGCGGAGCGCCTCAGGCGCCTTGGCCGTGCCCGGCACGGCACCGGCCTGCGGCGGCCGCAGCCCGAGGTTGGACGGCGCCGAGATCAGGGCCAGCACGCTCAGCCCCGTCCGGCCTTCCCGCTGATCCGGGTACCCAGGTCGGCGCCCTCGCAGATGGCCTCCATCACCCCAGTCGCGGCCACGTCAAACACGTGCATGGTCAGGCCCTGCTCGTTGGCCAGCACCAGGGCGCTGGTGTCCATCACCCGCACCCCGGCGGCCAGCGCCTCGTCGTAGGTCAGCTCCGGGTAGCGCACCGCGTCCGGGTTTTCGTGCGGATCGCTGTCGTACACCCCGTCTACCCCGCGCTTGGCCACCAGCAGCGCGTCCGCGTCCAGTTCCAGCGCGCGCTGCACGGCCGGGTAGTCGGTTGTCACGTACGGCTGGCCGATGCCGCCGGCCAGCAGCACGATCAGGCCGCGCTCCAGATGCCGGATGGCGCGCAGCCGGATGAACGGCTCGGCCACGCTCTCCATCGGGATCGCGGTCATCACCCGTACGTCGGTGTCGGTCCGGGCGGTCAGCGCGCCGCGCAGGCTGAGCGCGTTCATCACCGTGCCGAGGATGCCGATGTTGTCTGCCTCGGCCCGGCTGATCCCCCAGCCCTCGGCCATCCGGCCGCGGAAGTAGTTGCCCCCGCCGACCACCACGGCCAGCTGGACGCCGAGGTTGTGCACGGAAAGCAGCTCGTCGGCCACCCGGGCCAGGGCAGCCGGATCCAGGCCCGAACTGCCGGCCCCGGCGAGCGCCTCGCCGCTGAGCTTCACGACTACCCTGCGATAACGCGGCACAGCCGGGCTCCCTTCCGGACCGCGGTGCCGGACGTTGATCACGCTATCGCAGCTAGCCACGCTCCGGAGCGGGCGCCGGGCCAGCCTGGCGGCGGATGAAGCGGAGCGCCTCCCGGCGGTCGGCCGGGCGGAGCCGGTCCAGGTACAGGTGGCCGTCCAGGTGGTCCAGCTCGTGCTGCAGGCAGCGGGCCAGCTCGCCGCGCCCGGCCACCCGCACCGGCCGGCCAGCCAGGTCCACGCCGGTGGCCACCGCGTGCGCGGCCCGGCGCACCGGCAGGTACAGGCCCGGAATGGACAGGCAGCCCTCCGGCCCCTCCTGTTCTCCTTCGCTGAACGCCAGCGCCGGGTTGATCAGATACCCCTCGGCGCCATCCACGTTGTAGCAGAACACCCGCAAGTCCACCCCGATCTGCGGCGCGGCCAGGCCGGCCCGGCCGGGCAGCCGGCAGGTGTCGGTCAGGTCGGTCACCAGCCGGGCCAGCCCGTCGTCGAACCGGGTCACCGGGCGGCAGGTCTCGCGCAGCACCGGGTCACCGAACTCGCGGACAGTACGGACGGTCATGCCACTGGCTCGCTGGCTGGGTCTCCGATGGCGGTCGCCGGGGCACTCAGCATGGGGATGGCCTGCAGCAGGTCCTCGTGCCAGCGGATCTCGGCGTCCAGGCGACTGATGGCGTGCTGCAGGATCAGGCTGTCCGCGGTGGTCTGCCCGGCCCAGGCCCGGTCCTGCTCGTGCCGGAAGAACTCGCGCTGCGTGGTCAGCGCCCGGTGCCGGTCTTCGACCAGCCCGCGCAGCTCGCCGGCGGGCAGGTCGCTGCTCATGGCCACGGCCAGATCGACCGGGTCGGGCCGCAGGCTGACCTGGCGGAACGCCTCGGCCCGCAGCGCCCGCAGCTCCTTGCGGCCCTCGCCGGTGATGGCGTACACGGTGCGCGCGGGCAGGTTGCCCACCTGCTCGGTCCGCACCGCCTCGATCAGGCCTTCGGCCGCCATCCGGTGCAGCGCCCCGTACAGCGACCCGGGCCGCACCTCGGACCACAGTTCGGTCCGGTCCACCCGCGCGTCCCGCCGGATCTGGTGCCCGTACATCGGCCCATGCCGGGCCAGCGCCCCCAGCACAAACAACCGCGTCGGATTCACCAAGCTAGTCAAACATGAGCACTAACGTTTGACAAGCTGATCCCCGCTGTCGGAGGGTTTCCCTACGATGGGGCGGTGAGTACAGCGGAGCTGCTGGGGCGGCGGCTGGTCAACCAGCAGCTGGCCGCGCCGCGGACGGCCGACCCGGTTGCGGTGACCCGGTGGCTGGGCGCGGTCCAGTCGCAGGAGTACGCGCAGTCGTTGTGGGCGCTGGGGCTACGCACCCAGGGCAGCACCCTGGCCAGCATCGAGGCGGCCATCGACCGCGGCGCCCTCCTGCGCACCTGGCCGATGCGCGGCACCATCCACCTGGTCCCGGCCGAGGACGCCCGGTGGATGGTGCGGCTGCTGGCCGGCCGCCCGGTCCGGCTGGTCCGCAACACCTACCGGAAGATCGGCCTGACCGACGACGTGCTGGCCCATGCGGCCGACGTGGTGACCGGGGCGCTGCGCGGCGGGCGGCAGCTACCCCGCAAGGACCTGTACGCCCTGCTCAGCAGCGCCGGCATCGACTGCTCCGCCTCGCCCAACGGCGGCCGCGGCAATCACATCCTGGGCTACCTGGCGCACACCGGCCTGCTCTGCATGGGCCCGGTGCGCCGCGGGCAGCCAGTGTTCGTGCTGCTCGACGAGTGGGCCCCGGCGCCGCGGGAGCCGGCTGAGCCGCTGGCCGAGCTGGCCGTGCGCTACTTCGGCAGCCACGGCCCGGCCACCGTGCGGGACTTCGGCTGGTGGACCGGGCTCACCCTGGCTGACGCCAGGCGGGCCATCGAGCTGGCCGGGCCGGCGCTGGCCGCCGAAGACCGCGACGGCGAGCCGTACTGGGCCGCCGCCGGCCCGGGCCGCGGCCAGACGGCGCGCCCGGAGGGGGCCTTCCTGCTGCCCGCGTTCGACGAGTACACCGTGGCCTACAAGGACCGCGGCCTGCTGCACGACGGCAGCCCGCAGGCTAACAGTGACCTGCTCAACCCGGTCATGCTGCTGGACGGCCGGGCGGCCGGGCTGTGGAAGCGGGTGGTGGGGGCCAAGTCCGTGCAGATCAGCCTGGCCCCGTATGGCCGCCTCGGCCGGCCGGACCGGAGCCGGCTGGCCGCGGCCGCCGAGCGGTACGCCGCATTTCTTGGACTGCCCGCCGAGGTGAGCTGGGCCGCCCTGGACGACGTGCGCCGGATGCGCTGGGGGTGACGGCCGCGCGCCGGCCTGGGTGCACCGGCCGGGTGCTGGCGTTAAGCATCGGGCTTGTGCCGTTCCCGGGTGTCGTGACCCGGCCGGATGTGCCCGGCCTGGGCCACCCGCAGCGGGCTGAACGGGCCGCTGGCCAGCGCGGCCACCGGTTCGGTGAGCATGGTTACGTGGTCGCCGCCCTCGTCGAGCAGCGCGATCCGGCGGACGGCCAGCCAGCGCGGGCACTGGGCCAGCAGTGGCACACCACCCGGTCCCTCGGTGACCGGCAGGCGGG
>DATCUG010000388.1:0-5002 GCA_036567525.1 Streptosporangiaceae bacterium
CGCGGACGCCGCGCTGCGCTGCGCCTGGTGTGGCCGCCCGGAGGCGGCCTGGCGCTGCCCGCACTGCGGGTACGGCGCGGTCCGCGCCCTGGTCACCGGGGCCGGCCGGACGGCCGAGGAACTGGGCCGGGCGTTTCCCGGCTTCCCGCTGCTCACTTCCGGCGGGGACAGCCTGATCCCGGGCATCGGCAGCAGCCCGGCGCTGGTCGTCGCCACGCCGGGAGCCGAGCCGCGGGCGGACGGTGGCTACGCGGCCGCGCTGCTGCTGGACGGCTGGGTCATGCTCGGCCGGCCCAGCCTGCGGGCGGCGGAAGAAGCACTGCGCCGCTGGCTCAACGCGGCCGGCCTGGTCCGGGCCGGCGCGGACGGCGGGCGGGTGGTGGTGGTCGCGGACTCGGCCATCCCCGCGGTGCAGGCGCTGATCCGGTGGGATCCGGTCACGCACGCCGAACGGGAGCTAGCCGAGCGCGCGGAGTTGCGCTTCCCGCCCACGGTCCGGATGGCGTCGCTCACCGGACCGGGCGACGCGGTTCAGGCGCTGCTGTCCGCTGCCGCGCTGCCGGCCGGGACGGAGCTGCTCGGCCCGGTCGATGTGCCGCCGGACAGCATCCGGATGCTGCTGCGGGTGCCCAGGTCAGCCGGTCTCGCGCTGGCCCGGGCGCTGTATCAGGCGCAAGCCGCACGCAGCGCGCGGAAGGAGCCGGGAGCGGTCCGGGTGCAACTTGACCCCGCCGAGCTGATCTGACTTCTGCCGTGAAGGTCGTAGGGTGCTGGAGTGGCCACCTCACGACGGAACTCGCGGACGCGGAGCACGCCGGGTCCGGCGGGCAGCCCGGGCAGGCCGGCCGGGAACCGGGACACATCGGGTTTGCCGGACCAGCCAGCAATCGAACTGAGTGCGGTCGACCTGGCCGCAGGCAGCGCGGCCGAGCCGGGCAACGCCGGCGCCGCGGCCGGCGACCAGCCGGCCCAGCCGGGCGGGGGAGGAGTGCCCCGGCTGCCGACCGTGCGGCTGGCGCCCCGGGAAGAACTGGCCGCGGCGGCGCGGGTGGCCCCGCTGCTGCGCGCCGCCCGTGATGTGGCCAGATGGGTCGGCCCGGGCCGCGCGGTGACCAAGGCGGGGCGGCTGCGGCAGCCGGACGCGATCGCCGCGGCCACCCACCTGGAGCTGATCCCGGCCGAGTTCGAGGCGGCCTGGCGGGTGGCGGTGGCCGCGCAGATGCTGGTCCTGGCCGGGGGCCGCGCGGAGGCCGGGCAGCGGCTCGAGGTGCTGTCCAGCCCGGCCGCCGACGACGTGCTCGGGGCCTGGGACGCGGCGCTCACCGTCATGCTCGAAGCGGAAGACCTCGATGGCATGGCCACCGCCTTGTACACGGTGGGCGCGCCGGTCCGGATGGATGCCCTGTTCGACGCGTACGTGGCCGCGGCCGGCACCCGGCGGGACACCGCCCGCCCGGCCCAGGCGGCCAGCCCGGCCCAGGCCGGCCGCCCGGCTCAGGCCGCCAGCCCGGCCCAGGACGCCCGTGCTGCCCAGGACGCCCGTGCTGCCCAGGATGAGGGTGCGGCGGTGTCGGTCGCCCTGGAGACGCTGGCCGATCTCGGCGTGGTGGAGCTCGGGGCCGACGAGTCGGGCGCGGACGAGGCGGGCGGCGGGCTGACCGTCACCCTGTCCCCGCTGGGCGTGTGGGGCGTGCACCGGCGGCTGCGCGAGCAAGGCTGGCACGTCCCGACCGTCGGCGGCGGCGCCCGTGGCGACGCGGCCGCGCTGCTCGCGACGCTGGCCAACTGCGACGTGGAAGACGGCGAGGCCGAGATCGCCAGCTGGCTCGGCGGGCGGACACCGGCTCAGGCCGCCGCGGAACTCATCGGCGCGGCCAGCCATGGCTCGCCCGGGCTGCGCGGCGCGGGGTTCGCCGTGCTGGACCGGATCGGCGCGGACGCGGTGCCCGCGGTGCGGGCCGCGCTGGCCGACCCGGTGCTCCGCGCGCACGCCGCGGTGTGGCTGCACGAGCACGGCGAGGATGCCACGCTGGGCCGGGAAGACCGCGCCTGGCTGCTCGTTGACCTGGGCGCCGGGCTGCTCGAAGAGGCTGACCCGCAGGACGTGGTGGCCGAACTGCTGCCCGATGTGCCACCGGACGCGCAGGCGGAACTGGTGGCCGGGCTGTGGCGGGTGCAGCATCCCGGGGTGACCGACCTGCTGACCGCGCTCAGCGATCACCATCCTGATCCCAGTGTGGCCCGGGCCGCGCGCAAGGCCGCGTTCAAAGCCCGGTCGGTCGCGGCCAGCCCGGGGCAGGAAAGTTCATAGACTTATCCGGTAATACCCAGGTGACCTCCCTGGGTGAGGGCACGGAACAGAAGGACGGTGCGCCATCAGCGTCAAGCCGATCCGCATCTTCGGCGACCCGGTGTTGCGCACCGCGGCCGAGCCGGTCCGCGACTTCGATGCCGAACTGCGCAAGCTGGTCAAGGACCTCACCGACACGATGCTGGACGCCCCGGGTCTCGGCCTGGCCGCGCCGCAGATCGGGGTGGGCCTCCGGGTCTTCACCTACTACGTGGACGATGAGCTGGGGCACCTGATCAACCCGACGCTGGACCTGTCGGACGAGACCGAGACCGACGACGAGGGCTGCCTGTCCTTCCCCGGCCTGGCCTTCCCGACGCTGCGTTCGTTCGGCGCGGTGGCCAAGGGCTTCAACATGTACGGCGACCCGGTCACCATCGAGGGCACCGGCCAGCTGGCCCGCTGCATTCAGCACGAAACCGATCATCTCGACGGCGTGCTGTTCATCGACCGGCTCGACCCGCAGCAGCGCAAGCTGGCCAACAAGGCGATCCGCGAGGCGGAGTGGTGGGGCGAGCCCATCCCGGAGATCCGGGTGTCGCCGCACGCGACCGGCGGGAAGGCGCTGTAGGACTGCCCTATGCGACTGGTGTTCGCGGGCACCCCGCAGGCCGCCGTGCCCGCGCTCGATGCGCTGCTGGCCTCCCGGCACGAGGTGGTGGCCGTGGTGACCCGCCCGGATGCCGCGGCCGGCCGTGGCCTGCACCGGGCGCCGAGCCCGGTCGCGGAGCGTGCCGCCCAGGCCGGGGTCGAGGTGCTCAAGCCGGCCCGGGTCCGCGAGGAGGAGTTCCTCAGCCGGCTGCGGGCCATCGCCCCGGACTGCTGCCCGGTGACCGCGTACGGTGCGCTGCTGCCGCAGACCGCGCTGGACATCCCCAAGCACGGCTGGGTCAACCTGCACTTCTCGCTGCTCCCGGCGTGGCGCGGCGCCGCGCCGGTGCAGCACGCCATCCTGCACGGCGATGACCTCACCGGCGCGACCACGTTCCAGATCGTCCGGGAACTGGATGCCGGCCCGGTGTACGGCGTGCTGACCGAGCCGGTCAAGCCGCGGGATACCGCCGGTGACCTGCTGGGCCGGCTGGCCGGGTCCGGGGCCGGGCTGCTGGTCGCGACGCTGGACGGGATCGAGTCCGGTCAGCTGGAAGCGCGGCCCCAGCCGGCCGAAGGGGTGAGCCTGGCTCCCAAGATCACTATCGAGGACGCCCGGGTGCGCTGGGATGAGCCCGCGCTGGCGGTGGACCGGCGGATCCGGGCCTGCACGCCCGGGCCGGGCGCGTGGACCATGCTCGGCGAGGCCAGGATCAAGCTCTGGCCGCTGGCCGCGCCGCCCGCCGAAGCCAGCGGCCCCGCCGAAGCCGGCGGGCCGGCCGGCGGTCTGGCGGACGCAGGCGCCCCTCTCGCGCCCGGTGAGCTGCGGGTACTGCGGACATCGGTGCTGGCCGGCACGGCCACCGGCCCGGTCGAGCTGGGCGACGTCCAGCCGCCGGGCAAGCGGCGGATGAAGGCCGCGGACTGGGCTCGCGGCCTGCGCCAGGCCGCGGCGGTGCTGACCTGAGATGGCACCACCCAGCGAGCACCAGCCCAGCGAGCACCGGCGCAGCGGGCACCGGCCCAGCGGCCAGCAACGGGGCGGGCAGCAGCGCAAGGGCCGGCCACCGGGCCAGGGCGGGCACTCCCCGGCCGGCCAGCCGCCCAGGACCGGTCGAACGCGGCGCACCGACCCCGCCCGGCGCGCGGCCTACGACGTGCTGATCGCCGTCGACCAGCGGGACGCGTACGCCAACCTGATGCTGCCGTCGGTGCTGGCCCAGCGCGGGCTGGACGGCCGGGACGCCGCGCTGACCACCGAGCTCACCTACGGGACGCTGCGCGGCCGCGGCACCTACGACGCGATCCTCGGGATCTGCAGCGACCGGAGCCTGGACCGGATCGACCCGCCGCTGCGCGAGGTGCTCCGGCTCGGCACCCACCAGCTGCTGGCCACCCGGGTCCGCTCGCACGCCGCCGTGGCCACCTCGGTCGACCTGGCCCGGGACCTGGCCGGCCAGCGGTCGGCCGGTTTCGTCAACGCGGTGCTGCGCCGGGTGGCCACCCGGGATCTGGAGACCTGGATCGGGGTGGCCGCGCCGTCCCGGGACACCGACCCGCTCGGCCACCTCGCGGTCCGGTACAGCCACCCGCGGTGGCTGGCCGCCGCGCTGGCGGCCGCGCTCGGCGAGGACACGGCCGGCGAGCTGGCCGAGACCGAGGCGGTACTGGCCGCGGACGGCAGCCGGCCACGGGTCACCCTGTGCGCCGTGCCCGGCCTGGCCGACCCGGCCGAACTGAGCCACGCCGGAGCGGCACCGGCCCAGTGGTCGGCGTTCGGTGCCTATCTCGAGGGTGGGGACCCGGGCGCGATCGCGGCGGTGCGGGAGAAGCGCGCGGCGGTCCAGGATGAGGCCAGCCAGCTGGCCGCGATCGCGGTCGCCCGGGCCGGGCTGGCCGGGCCGGACCGGCGCTGGCTGGACATGTGCGCCGGGCCGGGCGGGAAGGCGCGGCTGCTGGCCGGGCTGGCCGCGCAGCGAGGCGCGCACCTGCTGGCGGCGGACGCGCGGCCCCACCGCGCCCGGCTGGCCCGCGACGCGGTGCAGGTCACCGGGGCGGCGG
>DATCUG010000389.1:0-7053 GCA_036567525.1 Streptosporangiaceae bacterium
ACGGTCTTGTTGAACAGGCGGTCCATGCCAGTCGGCTGGACGTACCGCTGCTGCGGGGTGGCGTTCATCGCATTCTCCTCTTAGCCGGAGAGCACCGCTCTCGTCTAAGAACAGTATGCACGCACTTGCTGTTCAGAATCAAGAGCAGTGCTCTTGAATTTGACGCCTAATCTCTAGAGCTCGGCCAGCCGCGCGACGCGGGCCCGCAGGATGGCCCTGGTGGAGGCCACGCTGCTGAACTCGTCCGGCTGGCCCGGGCACTCGCCGGCCGCGATGGCCCGTTCGGCCCGGCGCCGCGCGTCCGCCGCGGTGATCATCTCGAACGTCATGCCGGGATCCGCGGCCGCCATCGCCTCGGTCCGGGCCAGCACGTCGCTGTCCTCGCCGACCCAGACGTTCTTGATGCCGCCGCCGAACGAGTGGTCGAGCAGCAGCGAGACCACGTGCCGGCCGGCCGGGTACTCGAAGCTCATCGTGACCGCTTCCTGTATCCCCCGGTCATCCCCATAACGCCAGCACTCGCGTACCTCGGGCGCGCCCAGGCCGTCCGCCCAGGCTGGGTCGGGCACCCCCTTGCCAGCCAGCCGGGACGCTGCCTCGGCCGCCTCGGCCCGCAACTCCGGCCAGCCCAGCGCACTCAGCACGCGCAGGATGGCCAGCGCCTCCGGGCTGCCGCTGCGTTCCGCGGCGGGCACGATGGCCTGCGCGGCCGGGCTGCGCATGCCGCCCAGCGCGGCCAGGATGTCCGAGCCCCACAGCTCCGCTTCCAGCGGGCTGGCGATCTCGGCCAGCACCATCCGGGCCTCGGTGAGCACGGCGGCGAACGCGTCGTCCGGCGATGACCGGCCGAACACGGCATCGAGGTCCAGGTCACCGGACATGTCTGCCGCCCAGGGCGGAATCGTAATCCAGGTCCATGCCGGGCATCCTGCCACGGCCGCTGACATGATGGGCTGGAACCGCAGGAGGTACCGTGCCGCGAACGTCACGATGGGGCATCACTGTGCCGCTGAATGGGATGCCGCTGCCCGCGCAGCGGGATCTGGTCGCGGCCCTGCCCGGGCTGGGCTACACCGACGCGTGGTCCTCGGAGGTCAACGGGACGGACGCGTTCACCCCGCTGGCGCTGGCCGCCGGCTGGGCCCCGGAGCTGCGGCTGGGCACCGCCATCGCGGGCATCTACAACCGCGGCCCGGCCCTGCTGGCGATGAACGCGGCCACCGTGGCCGCGCTCGCCCCGGGCCGGTTCGTGCTCGGCATCGGGGTGTCCTCCCCGGTCGTGGTGACCGCGTGGAACGGCATCCCGCTGGACCGCCCGTATCAGCGGGCCCGGGACACGCTGCGCTTCCTCCGCCCGGCGCTGGCCGGGGAGAAGGTCAGCCTGGCCGGCGACACGTTCAGCGTCACCGGGTTCCGGCTGGCCGAACCGCCGGACCCGCCGCCGGCCATTGCCCTGGCCGCGCTGCGCCCACAGATGGTCAAGCTGGCCGCCGACCTGGCCGACGGGGCCATCACCAACTGGCTGGCCCCGGCCGACGTGCCCACGGTGCGCGCGGTGGCCGGTTCCGGCTGCGAACTGATCGCGAGGATCTTCGTCTGCCCGACGCCGGACGCGGCGGCGGCCCGGCAGATCGGCCGCCGGCTGATCGCCGCCTACCTGACCGTGCCCGCCTACGCCGCGTTCCACGACTGGCTGGGCCGCGGCGAGCGGCTGCACGCCATGCAGCAGGCCTGGGCGGCCGGGGACCGGAAGGGCGCGCTGGCCGCGATCGACGACAAGCTGGTGGACGAGCTGGTGGTGCACGGGCCGCCTGCCCAGTGCCGGGAGCGCGTCGCCGAGTACCAGGCCAGCGGCCTGGACACGCCGGTGATCGCGATCGTGCCCGGGCCCGGCGTGGACGAGACGGACGCGATCCGCCAGCTCGCGCCGCGCTAGACCGCCGGCCTTACCAGACTCCGGGGAGCTCCTCGCCGTACCAGGACTGGATGAGCTGGTGCGCGATCGACACCGGCGGCGGCAGCAGCAGCTCGCGCGCGGCCAGCGCGGCGCGCAACTCGTCCCGGCTGAACCAGCGCGCCTCGGCGATCTCTTCGCCGTCGGCCTGGATGTCGAGCGAGCCGCTGGCCACCGCGCGGAAGCCAAGCATCAGGCTCTGCGGCATCGGCCACGGCTGGCTGCCCACGTAATGCACCTGGCCGACCACGATCGAGGTCTCCTCGGCCACTTCCCGGGCCACCGCCTGCTCGGCCGATTCGCCTGGCTCGACGAAGCCGGCCAGGATCGACACCCGGCGCTCCGGCCAGCGCTTGTTGTGGGCCAGCAGGCACCGGTCGTCCGGGTCGGTGACCAGCATGATGACCGCCGGGTCGATGCGCGGGAAGTGCTCGCTGCCATCCGCCGGGCAGCGCCGCGCGTGCCCGGCCGCGACCGGCACGGTCAGCGTGCCGTCCCGCGGGCAGTGCGTGTGGCTGACGTGCCAGTTGGCCAGCGCCACCGCCTGGGTGAACAGGCCCGCGTCCCGGTCGCCGAGCAGCGCGGCCGCCTCCCGCAGCCCGGCCGGGCGCACCCCCGGCTGCTGCCGCTTCAGCCACGCGGCCTGCTCCGACACGGTCTGCTGCTCGGCTTCTGGTCCGGCCGGGTCCGGGTCCGCGCCGTGCGACTCCAGCCAACCGGGCGGGCCGAGCACGCCGAAGTAGGTCACCCCGGCGTCATCCACGCCGAGCAGGAGCTGCAGCCCGTCCGGTGCCTCACCCGGCCCGATCAGCACCAGCTCGGCGTCCTGCTCGCCGAACCGGACCAGCGCCTGGCCCCGGTCCAGCACCAGCACCCGGGCCTGCGGGTCAGCCCACGCCGCGGCCAGCCACTCGCTGTCGCCGCGGCGTTCGGTCACCCGGTCCACCGTGCCCCGGGCCAGCACGAACCCGCCCAGCTCAGCGGCGTAGTCCTCGGCCGCGCTCATGGGGCGCCCAGCTCGTCCCACAGGTAGGCGACGGCTTCCGCCCCCTTCAGCAGCAGGTCCATCTCCACCTTCTCGTTGGGTGCATGGATCCGGTCCGCGTCCAGCCCGACCGCGACGAACACCAGCGGCGCCGCCAGGATGTCGGCCAGGTCGGCTTCCGGCCCACTGCCCCCTTCCCGGGTAAACAGCACTTCTTTTCCGAACGCCCGTTCCATCGACTGCCGTGCCGCCTGCACGGCCGGCGAGTCGATCGGGGAGAAACACGGCCGTACCCCGGGACCGCCGAACGTCACCCTGGCCTCGATGCCGGGTGGCGTGTGCGCGGCCACGTACTCCCGGAGCGCCGCCGCCACGTCGGCCGGGTCCTGGTGGGCGACCAGCCGGAACGTCACCTTGGCGTGCGCTTCGCGGGGCACGATGGTCTTGGCCCCCGGGCCGGTGTGCCCGCCCCACATGCCGTTGATCTCCGCGGTGGGCCGGGCCCAGATGCGCTCCAGCGTGCTGTACCCGGCCTCGCCGGCCGCCGCCTGGCTGTGCCCCGCCTCGGCCAGCCAGGACTTCTCGTCGAACGGCAGCCGGGCGAACAGCTCCCGCTCGGCGCTGCTCAGCGGGACCACGTCCGCGTAGAACCGGGGCAGCGTGACCCGGCCGTCCGTGTCGTGCAGGCCGGCCAGCAGGCTGGCCAGCGCGTGCAGCGGGTTGGGCACGCCGCCGCCGAACGAGCCGGAGTGCAGGTCCCGGTCCGGGCCGTACATGCCGATCTCGGCGTCGAGCAGGCCGCGCATCCCGGTGCACATGGACGGCACGTCCGCGGCCCACATCGTGGTGTCGGAGATCACGATCACGTCACAGCCGAGCCGGCCGACCTGGCGGCGGAGCAGGCCGGCGAAGTGCGGCGAGCCGGACTCCTCCTCCCCCTCGATGAGGAACTTGACTGACACCGGCGGCGCCTCCCGGCCCGGGCCGCCCGCGGCCAGGCAGGCGCGCAGCCCCAGGCTGTGCAGCAGCACCTGGCCCTTGTCGTCGGACGCGCCCCGGCCGAGCAGCTGCCCGTCCCGCTCCGCCGGCTCGAACGGCGGCGAATCCCACTCCTCCAGCGGCTCGACCGGCTGCACGTCGTGATGCCCGTAGACCAGCACGGTGGGCGCGGCCGGGTCGGCCGCGGGCCAGTGCGCGAACACGGCGGGCGCACCCGGCGCACCGGCGTCCCCGGTCTCCCAGATCTCCACCACCGGGAACCCGATGCCGGACAGATGCGCGGCCAGCCAGGTAGCCGAGGCCCGCACGTCGTCACGGTGCGCCGGGTCGGCCGAGATCGACGGGATGGCCAGCCACTCCTTGAGCTGGCCGAAGAAGTCCCGCGCCTGGCTGTCGATGTATTCGGCTGCTTCCATGAACGCCTGTCCTCCCCGCCGTTTGCGCTAGTACCACAGGTGCACGCCGATGCCCAGCCGATGCCAGAAATCCACCTCCGGCATGACGACCCAGCCGGGCGATTCGTCGTAGCGTGGTGACACATGACGCTACCGCTGACTCGCCCGCCACGCGGCGGTGGGCAGGACACCGGTTCACGGGGGGCGCGCTGGCGGTACTGGCTGCACCAGGCCGCCACCTTGGCCCGGCGCCGGGCCGCCGCGCTGTGCGCGGCGGTCGAACATGAGTGGCCGGCCGTGCTGCTGGCCGTCTGCGCCCTGTTCGCCTGCGCGGTCGCCGCGATCAGCTCGGACGCGCCGCAGCGGCTGTGGGGCGAGATCGCCGCCTGCTCCTACGGCCTGGCCGCGCTGGCCGCGCTGGCCGGGCGGCGCCGTGGGCTGCCGCTGGCCGTCGCGATCAGCGTGACCGGGGCCGCGCTGATCCCGCTGGTCTGGATGGCCTCGTCCCGGATGGGGCAGCCTGAGATCAGCGTCGTCATCCGCTCGGCCCGGCTGTTCCTGCACCAGGGCACCCCGTACGAGGGCGCGGGCGCCATCGCCGCCGCGCACGGCCCGTACGCGTACAACCCGTACCTGCCCGCGCTGGCGTTCTTCGGCCTGCCGCACGCGCTGCTGCGGGGCGGGCTGCTCACCGACCCGCGGGTGTGGTTCGGGGTGGTGTTCCTGGCCGCGTTCGGCACCGCGCTCAAGGTCAGCGGCGTGCCGCGGCCGTGGCTGTGGGCGGCCGTGGTCACCGCGTCGCCGATCATCGCCTACCCACTCAGCACCGGCGGCGATGACCTGCCCGTGCTGGCCCTGATCTGCCTCGGCCTGGCCCTGCTCCGGCCGGCGGCCGGGCCGGACGCGGCAGCACTGGATGACACCGGCGGGCTGGCCACCCAGCGAATCATCCTGGCCGGCCTGACGCTGGGCCTGGCCACGGCCATGAAAGCCACCGCCTGGCCCGCGCTGGCGGTGGCCCTGGCCCTGGTGGCGGTGCGCTGCGGCCGCCGCGCGGCGGCCTGGCTGGTGCTGGTCACGCTGTGCGTGCCGCTCGCGGTGGACGGCCCGGTGCTGTTCGCCCAGCCGTCCTCGGTGGTGTCCAACACGATCCTGTTCCCGCTCGGCCTGACCAAGATCCAGAGCCCGGCGGCCGCCCCGCTGCCCGGCCACCTGATGGCCGAGTCCTGGTCGTGGGGGCACTACGCCGCGATCGGGGTGATCCTGCTGGCCGGCCTGGCCATCGCGGTCTCGCTGGTCGTGTCGCCGCCGCGGGACGAGCGGGCGGCCGGCTGGCGGCTGGTCATCGGGGTCACCCTGATGTTCGCGTTCGCCCCGGCCAGCCGGTTCGGCTACATCGTCTACCCGCTCGGCCTGGCCGCCTGGCTGCTGCTCAGCTCGCTCTCGTCGGCTGGCTGGGTGCCGGACCCCGGGCTGAGCCGCCTATCATCCACAGCATGATTGCCGCGTTCTCGATCACGCCGCTCGGCGTCGGCGAAGGAGTCGGCGGCTACGTGGCCGACGCGGTCCGGGTGGTCCGCGACAGCGGGCTGCCGAACCACACCGACGCCATGTTCACCACCGTGGAGGGTGACTGGGCCGAGGTGATGGACGTGATCAAGCGGGCGGTGGACGCGGTCGCCGCGCAGGCGCCCCGGGTCAGCCTGGTCATCAAGGCCGACCTGCGGCCCGGGGTGACCGACGGGCTGACCAGCAAGGTGGCCACGATCGAGCAGCACCTGCAGGGCTGACCGTCACCCCGCCGCCGGGACCTGCTCGATCAGCCCGGCCAGGCCGGCCTCGTCCAGCAGGTCAGCCGGGCGCAGCGTCAGATCCTGCCGCACGTAATAGAACGCCGCCCGGACCTGGGCCGGGCGCACCCCGGCCAGCTGAGCCCAGGCCAGCCGGTAGGCGGCCAGCTGGACCGCGGCGGCCTGATGCTCCGCGGGCGAGCCGGGCGGCTGGCCGGTCTTCCAGTCGACCACGTCGAATTTGCCGTCCGCCGCGTCGGCGAACACCGCGTCGATCCGGCCGCGCACCGGTCGGCCGGCGATCAGCGTCTCGAACGGCACCTCCACCTCCACCGGCCACCGGTTGCCCCACTCCCCCGCCTCGAACCGGTCGCGCAGGGCGGCCAGGTCGTCCGCGTCGCCGTCGGCCAGGTCGCCATCCGGGTCATCGGCCGCGCCGAGCAGATCGTCCGGGTCGATCAGCCGCTGCTGGCTGAACCGTTCCTCCAGCCAGCGGTGGAAGGCGGTGCCGCGGCGGGCCTGCGGGGCGGGCGGCCTGGGCATCGGCCGCCGGATCTGCTGGGCCAGCTCGGCCGGGTCGCGGGCCATCACCACCAGCGAGGACACCGACAGCCGGGCTGGCAGCCAGACCGCTCCGGCGATGTCCGCGCGCCGTTCCTCCCGCTCGGCCAGCAGCAGCCCGGCATCGGTGGCCCAGGCCGCCATCAGCGCCCGGTCCGCCTCGGTCAGCTCGCGCGCGTCGGCCAGCCCGGCGCCGGCCAGCCCGGGCGCGGCCAGGCCGGTCCAGGCCGGCTCAGCACTGTCCGGGTCGGCACTATCCGGCTCAGCACTGTCCGGGTCGGCACTGTCCGGCTCAGCACTGTCCGGGTCAGTACTGGCCGGGTCAGCATCGGCCGGCTGACGGCCGGCCGGGCCAGCACTGGCGGGCTG
>DATCUG010000390.1:0-11728 GCA_036567525.1 Streptosporangiaceae bacterium
GGCGGCCGCCGGCCCAGCACGAACGCGATCCCCAGCGGCACGGCGGTCAGCGCGTCGGCCGCGTTGTGCAGCGTGTCCCCCAGCAGCGCCACCGACCCGGACAGCGCCGTCACCACCGCCTGCACCGCCGCGGTGGCCGCGAGCACGGCCAGCGACACCCACAGCGCCCGGATGCCCGCCGCGCTGCCCTCCAGCGCCGCATCCACCTTGTCCGCGGCCTGGTGCGAATGCGGGCGCAGCCCGTGCCGGATCCGCCGGCCCAGCCCAGGCCGGCCCTCGTGACCGTGCTCATGCCCGTGCCCGTGCGGCTCACCCATGACGCCAGCATGCGCGAAGAATCCCGCTGCAGCACGTCGACAACAGCCCGCCGGACGCGACTGCAAAAGACTTGCATGCTTAACGCCCTCAACCCGGACTCGATGCACCTACGTCGCAGTCTGCGTCCCGGCGCTCCGGAATTCGCGACTTATAAGCACGGGAGCCGAAGAGGGGAAACATTTTCGGCAACGGCTGACACAAAGCCCCCGGCACTCGTGGCAAATCACCGCGAATGAACGCTGCGTTGCCGGCTCCTTAGTAATGATCAAGGTCCCGGGTGTATCAATTAAGCCAATCACGGGACGGGGGTCTGTTTAATCATGGCGCACAGAGCATATGCACGGGGCAGAAGCCGCGTGCATCACACCCGGCGGAGAGCCAACAGCCCAGGTCGAGCGGTCGTATGGCTGGCCGCCATCACGGCCCTGGGCGGCCTTCTGTTTGGTTATGACACGGGGGTAGTGTCCGGCGCGCTGCTCTTTCTTAAGAATGATTTCCCGCACATATCAGCGCTGCAGAAGGAACTAGTCACCAGCTTCCTCCTGGCGGGCGCGGCGATGGGCGCCATCGGCGCGGGCCGGGTATCCGACCGTATCGGCCGCCAGCGCACAATATTGATAACCGCGACTCTGTTCATGGCCGGTGTCCTGGCTGCCGCCTTCTCGCCTGCTTTCGCAACGCTGCTGGCCGCCCAGGTCGTCATCGGCCTCGGGGTGGGATCGGCCTCAATGGTGGTGCCGATGTATATCGGGGAAGCCGCCCCATCGCGGTTCCGTGGCGCGCTGGTCAGCTTCAACCAGCTGGCGCTGAGTACCGGCATCCTGGTGTCCTACCTGGTCGACTACAGCTTGTCCGGGACCGGGAACTGGCGGCTGATGTTCGGGCTGGCCTGCATCCCGGCCACGGCGCTGTTCCTCGGCATGCTGTTCCAGCCGGAGAGCCCGGCCTGGCTGATCACCCGCGGCCGGCTGGACGACGCCCGGCGCGTGCTGTCCCGCCTGCGGCCGCCGGCCGAGGTGGACAGCGAACTGGCCGGCATGCTGCGAAGCGGGCAGCGGCAGGACGCCCGGGCGCGCGAACTGCTCCGCCCGGCCCTCCGCCCGGCACTGCTGCTCGGCGTGCTGCTGGCCGTGTTCCAGCAGATCACCGGCATCAATACGGTCATTTACTACGCACCCACCCTGCTGAACAACGCCGGTCTGGGATCATCCGCCGCGTTGCTGGCCAACGTGGCGAACGGGGTCGTCAACGTTGGCATGACGATCGTCGCCATCCGCCTGCTGGACCGGGCCGGCCGGCGCGTGCTGCTGATCTCGGGAACCTGCGGGATGGCCACCGCGCTGCTCACCATCGCGCTGATCTTCCTGACCAGTGGGCCGCGGCTCTCCACCACGGCCGCGCTCGCCGCCGTCGCCGCGCTGTTCGTCTACATCGGCTCGTTCGCCATCGGGCTGGGCCCGGTGTTCTGGCTGCTGATCAGCGAGATCTACCCGGTCCGCGTCCGCGCCTCGGCGATGAGCGCGGCCGCGTGCGCCAACTGGGGCGCGAACTTCCTGGTCACGATCTCCTTCCTGACCCTGCTGAACGCGATCACCAACGCCGGCACGTTCTTCATGTTCACGTTCCTCACCGTGCTGGCGCTCATCTACTTCTGGCGGCGGGTACCGGAGACCAAGGGCCTGCAACTGGACGACATCTCGGCGGACACCGCCCGGCGGCAGCCCGCCCAGGCCCTGGTGCCCGCCCAGCCATCCCCCTGGGCGGAACCCGATCCAGGCTGGGCCGCGCTGGCCCCGGCGCAGCCAGCCACCCGGGCCGCAGCCCGCCGGGTGCCCCGGCACGCGGCGACACCGGCCCGCAGTCACCGGTATCCGCACCGCTGACCCGCATGCGATCATGGACCGGTGGCGGAGGGCGCACTGTCCTGGCCCGAAGTGGCCGCGCGGCTGCAGGCCGCGCGTAACTACTGGCTGTGCAGCACCACCCGCGCGGGTGCTCCGCACGCCGCCCCGGTGTGGGGCGTGGTGGTCAGCCAGACGTTGTATCTGTACAGCGAGCGGAGCACCGTCAAGGCCCGCAACATCGAGGCCGACCCGCGGGTGCTGGTCCATCTGGAAAGCGCCGAAGACGTACTGTCGGTGCGCGGCACGGCTGAGGACGTCGGGACGCCGGCCCAGGTCCCCGAGGTGGTCGCGGCCCTGGCCAGGAAATACGCCAGCCCGGACGACCGGCCGTACCTGCCCGATGCCGACCCTGACTTCGACGTGGTCTACGCCATCCGGCCGCACAGCGCGATGATGTGGCGGCTGGCCGACTACGAGGCCTCGCAGCGCCGCTGGTCCCGCTAACCCGGCCGCCTGGGGAGCAGGCCGGGCCGGCGAAGCTAGCGGGCTTGCTATATGTCGGTCATCTACTTATGATGCCGGTGTGAATATTCCGGTAGCCGAGATGCGGGAGCCGACCTACTTCGTGCTGGCCTCGCTGCTCGATGGGCCGCTGCACGGCTACGCCATCATCAAGCGTGCCGCCGAACTGTCCGGCGGGCGGGTCCGGATGGCCACCGGGACGCTCTACACCGCCCTGGACCGGCTGGCCGGCGAGGGCTATGTGCAGGTGGTCCGCGAGGAGATCGTCAACGGGCGGGCCCGCCGCTCGTACGGGCTGACCGAGCCGGGTGCGGCCGCGCTGCGGGCTGAGGCGGAGCGGATGGCGGCCGCGGCCCAGCTGGTGACCGGCCCGCGCCGCGTCCCGCGCGGCACGGCCAGCCGGAAGGCGCGGCCGGCATGACCGCCCTGGAGTGGCGCTGCCGCTGGCTGCTCCGCGCCTACCCGGCCTGGTACCGCCGCCAGCGCGGCGAGGAGATGCTCGGCACGCTCATCGAGGCCAGCCCGGCCGGGCGGCGGTGGCCGTCGCTGCGCGACATCCGGGCGATGATCATGGGCGGGCTCCGGGTCCGGGCCGGCCAGCACCGGCGGCTCAGCACGCCGGCCAACCTGCGTCTGGCCGGGCTGCTCGGCGTCGCGCTGGCGCTGCTCTGGCTCATCGGCAACAATCTGGGCAGCGCCATCATGTCCTGGGCCCACGTCTATCCGGCCGCCGCGCCCGCCAACCTCGGGTACCAGGCCGCAGCCAGCCTGCTGGCCCTGGCCGCGGTGCTGGCCGCCTGGTTCGCGCCCTGGCCGGTGGTAGCCGCCCCCGCGCTGGCCGGCGCCGCGCTGTGGGTCTACTCCGGGGACCGGGTCATGGCCAGCCAGCCGGCCGGCCTGCTGATCCTGCTGATCATTTTGACCACGGGCCGGGAGCGCATGCCCCGGCCCTGGCTGGGCCTGGCCGGACTGCTGCTCGCCTGCACCCTGCTGGAGCAATTCACCGCCGCGCCCAGGCTGTACTTCCTGTACACCCCGCTGAGCTACGCACCCTGGGTGGTGCTCGGCGCCGTCATCCTGTGGGCCGCCGTGGACGCCCGGCCCGCCGTGGCCATGGCCATCTACCTGGCCTCGAACTACGTGATCTTCACGCTGATCGGTTACGCCGGATACGGTGCCGGGCCGGCCGCCGCGTGGGAGTGGTACCTGCCCATCGCCGGCGTGGCCGTGCTGGGCGGCTGTGCCCTGTGGCGGCTGCGCCGGCAGGCGGTGCTGTAACCGCCTGTGATCTACTGGAATTGTGGCGGATCAGACGGGGAGCCACCGGCCCGGACGGCACCGGAAGAAGGAGCTGCGGCGGCTGCGCGCCCAGCGGACCAGGGAAGTCCGGGCCAGAGTCCGGCTGATGATCGAAATCACCGCCCGGGCAGGCGCTTACCGTAAGGGCCTGCTGGCCGCGGCCGCGCAGCTCAGCCCGGAGGAAGCGGTGGTCATCTCCGATCTGGAGCGGCATGGCCTCCAGGTCCCGCAACTGCGTGATGTGCTGTGCGGCGGCCACGTCCTGGTGGACGACCCGGACCTGTACGAAGCGTGGCGATTCAGCGAGGTCAGCCACCTGCGGGTGTCCAGCCACCACCGCGACGTCGACAAGACACGCTTTCCGGACATCGGGATGCGCGGCCCGCTGGTCCGGGAGAAGCTGCATGGCCGCACGGCCCAGGGCACCTGGGTGCAGCTGGAGAAGACGCCCGCCGCGTTCGGCCAGCGGAAACTGCCCAGCCTGACTGACGTCCGGCACCTGATGGACTACATCGTCTACCGGCTGACCCGCAGCAACGTCGGCCCGTGGGGCCTGTCCCGGATGACCGAGCGGCGGCCCATGTACCTGTCACCGGCGCTGGCCGTGCCCACGTCGATGTCGCCGCCGGTGGCCGAGGCGCTGGCCGCGACGCTCCGCCGGATCGAGCAGGAGGACGACGTGACAGCGGTCTCCACCGACCTGGCCGCCCGGTTCCCGCCGCCCAGCCAGCTGGACCCGGTCAACGAGCTGGGCGCGGCGCTCCCGGGGCGGGCCGGACGCGGCCTGTTCGGCAACTCCGACGTATGGGTGACCGAGAGCGCATCGCCGACGGCTACCGCGCTGCTGCGTGAGCGGGCCGGACCGGTGCCGGCCAGCGCGCTGTGGACTACCGCGGTACCGTCATGACGGCCGCTGACCCGGGACCTGACCCGGCGACGCCGCCCGGGCCGGCGTCCGGGCCGCCCGGGCTGGTCACCTCGGTCGTGGACCTGGTGCACACCGGGCCGGTGCACCTGGGCGCGTACACCATCGCCGAGCTCACCGCGGTCGACGCGATCGTGGACTTCCTGGAGGCCCGGCCGTCCGACGAGGTGCTGGCCGAAGCGGTCCGCTCCCTGGCGGCGCGCCAGCTGCTGGTGGCCGGGCCGCCCGGGGACCAAATCCAGGTGCGCGGTGACCTGGGCATCGCGTTGGTGTTCCAGCAGCGGGCCCGGATGGTGCTGGACGCCAGGGTGACCGGCACCGAGCCTGGTGAGCCGTGGCGGATCCTGCTGCTCCCCCAGCCGGAGCGGATCTGCCTGGTGGTCCGGATCGACCCGCTCGGCGTGCACGAACTCGGCCTGTACACGCTGGACGAGGCGCTCCGGATGGTCAGCGCCGTACTGCCCCGCGGGCCGCGGGCGGACAGTGACCCCGGGACCGGCCCCGATGAGGTGCTCAGCACCGCCGAGCGCACCGCGCTGGTCACCGTCACCGGGTATACCGCTGAGGGATCAGCCGAGACGGCCGGCGACAGCACCGACCTGGTGCTGGCCCGCCGGGACGGCCATCTGCACGTCTTCCAGCGGGATACCGCCGACCGCGGCCGGCTGGTGCCCTGCGCACCGGACGGCCAGAACGTCCGCGACATGCTAGCCAGCCTGCTGGGCTAGCCGCCCCCAGGCCAGCTCAGGGCTGGCTGCCGAACCCCCGGCCCGCCCGGGCGGCCTCCGGCCGCCAGGCCGGCGCTGGCCCGGTCGGTGCCCCGCCGAACCGCCGCTCACTGGTGTCCGCCAGCGCACCCTGGCCAGGCCGCTGCCGGCGCGCCGTCCAGCGTTCCGTGCAGCCCCGCGTGTCCTGGCAGTACCACCGGACGTCGGCGCACGCGCTGCCGCCATCGGCCACCAGGCTGCTGGTCGGCAGCCGGGTTCCGCACATCCAGCAGGACTGCACCCCAGCGGACCGCATGGTGGGATAAGCCAGCCGCTCCTCGTCAGTCATGGTCACGCTCACCTCCGGCAGTGAATCGGCCGCCAGCCCAGCATCCCCGGGGCACGGCACGAGCCAGCCCGGGAACGCGGCTGGCTCAACAACCGACCTCAGGCAGTCTTCCACGCCGAGACCGGTCGGTCCATGCCGCCCGCCAGGTGACTTAGCCCACGTGAGCTCGCCGCGGCCGCCGCGGCCAGCCCGGTGCGGCAGACTGACCCGGTGGGCAGCGCGTTCGCCAAGAAGGTCAACGACCTGGACGAAGCCGCGTTCCAGGCGCTCTACGGCCGGTGGGATCCACCCCCGCCAGCCCAGGTGGCCGGCCTGCTGACCGGGTCCGGGGTGCGCTGGTGGATCGCTGGCGGCCGGGCCGCCCGGGCGGGTGCCCCGGCGCGGCCGCACGACGACACCGACATCGCGGTCCGGCTCAGCGACCTGGACGGGCTCCGCAGCCACCTGTCCGGATGGCACCTGTGGGAGGCCAGCAGCGGCACGCTGCGGCCGCTGCTGCCCGGCGACACGCTCACCCCCGGCTGCGAGCAGCTCTGGGCCCGCCGCGACGCGCAGCATCCGTGGCAGCTGGACCTGCTGCTGGATCACAGCGACACGGAGTGGGTGTTCAAACGGGACGCCCGGGCCTGGCTGGCCGACACCCTCAGCCTGCTCGGCCAGCACGACTGGGCCGCCGCCGCGCGCCGCGGCAGAAGGTAGGCCAGGTGGATCCGGCTCAGCCCACGAAATTCCCGCAGCTGAACGCCATCGTGGGCGAACTGGCCGAGCGGGCCGCGCGGATCCTGGGGGCTAACTTCGCCGGCGCCTACCTGCAGGGTTCTTTCGCGGTCGGCGACGCGGACATGCAGAGCGACTGCGACTTCCTGATCCCGGTACGGCAGCAGGTCAGCGCCACCCAGGAAGCCGGGCTGCGGGCCATGCACGCCGAGTTCCCGGCCCGCCCCGAGCACTGGGCCCAGCACCTGGAAGGGTCCTATCCCCCGCTGGCCGAGCTGCGCACGCTGCGCGGGCTGGGCCGGCCGTGGCTGTATATCGATCACGGCTGGCGCGAGATGCAGTGGTCCACGCACTGCAACACCGAGGTGGTCCGCTGGTCGCTGCGCGAGCGGGGCGTCACGCTGGCCGGCCCGGACCCGCGCACCCTGGTCGACGAGGTGCCCGCGGCGGTGCTCCGGGCCAGGATGCGCAGCTACGCCGGTGAGTTCCTGCCGGACATGCTCGGCTGGGTCAGCCTGGACGTGGCCTGGGGCCAGCGGTACGCGGTCACCACGTACTGCCGGATCCTGCACACGCTGCACACCGGCCAGGTCACGTCCAAGCGGGCCGCCCTGCGGTGGGCCCGGGACGCGCTGGACCCCGAGTGGTCCGGCCTGATCCAGCAGGTCCTCGACGACCGGCCGCTGGGCTGGGCGGACGGCGCGCCGGCCCGGACCGGCAGTGTCACCCGGACGCTGGCCTTCGCCGAATACGCCCAGGCCCGGGCCAGCGGCTGGGCGGGCTAACCGGATGCGGCCCGGACCGCGATCTGGCTGATGAACGGCAGCCGCACGCCCAGGCTGCCCGCCTGGCCGGTGCTGACGTTGACGGCGCGCACCGCGCCGGTGTCGGTCACCACGAACAGCCAGCGGCTGTCCGGCGACCAGGCCATCGTCTCGTTGGCCCCGTTCTCGCTGATCGGCACGCTGAGCAGCCGGTCGGTCCCGGACCGCAGGTCGAGCAGGTGCACGCCGAGCAGGCCATCCCGGCCCAGCTCCAGCAGCGCGGCCGCGGCACCGTCGGGTGCGATGAGCCCGGGCGGCCACGGGGTCATCGGGGTGTGCGGCAGCGGCGGGCCCGGCAGCGTCCGCTGCGCACCGGTGGCGCTGTCGATGACTACGGTGTGGCAGTGCTGGTGATGGCCCGGGCAGCTCACCGCCAGCCAGCGGCCAGGCCCGACGGCGAGTGGCTCCAGGCTCAGCCGGCGCAGCCGGCCCGGCCCAGCGTCGAAGGTGCCGCTGGTCCCGGTGAGCAGGACGCCCCCAGAACCGTCAGCCGTGGCGGTCAGCGGGAGCGGCCCGCCCGCGGGCAGCGGAACCGAAACCTGCCGCACGCCGTCTGGCCCGGTCAGCACGAGCGCCGCGTGCCCGACGCCGGCCGTCACCACCCACACCTGCCCCGGCCGCGGCCCGGGCAGCGCCGGCCCGCCCTGATTGAGCAGGCCGGGCAGCGCACGGGGCGGCTTGCCGTCAGGCACCAGGTAGCCGGGCACGAAATCCAGCGGCCGGATGATGGCCTGATGCGGGTCGATCAGGAAGGAAACCGGCCCGCTGCTGTCCAGGGCGGGGACCCGGGTCCAGGTCACCCGGCCGGTCGCAGGCACCAGCGACACCATGCCGTCCGGGCCGCGGCCGAACAGTTCCCAGCGGGCGGTGGCGCCGAGCAGCCGGTGACCGAGGTCGGTCACGGTGACGTCCGGGCGGGGCGCCGGCCGCTGCGGCTGACCGGGGCGGACCGCCAGCACGATGCCCGCGGCCAGCACGGCCGCGCCGACCAGCCCCCAGCTGGCCCACCGGCCCAGCGCGCTGCGCCGCCTGGGCCGGCCGGGCGAGCCGAAGCTGATCAGATCCTCATCCGGGTCCATACCTCATCATCAGCCCGCCGCGGCGGCAGGCAAGCCCGCAGGCCGGGCAAACTTCTGCATTCGCTATGAACCGGGCGGCCATCCGTTCGGCCCTGGCTTACGCGGGTACCTGGCGGCCATGGTGATCGCGCTCAACCCGCTCAGTTCGACCTCGCTGCTGGCCAGCCTGGGCACGTTCGGCGTGTTCCTGGTCTTGTTCGCCGAGACCGGACTGCTCATCGGGTTCTTCCTGCCCGGCGACTCCCTGCTGTTCACCGCCGGGCTGCTGTGCGCCGGCACCGCCTCGCACGCCGCCAAGCTGTCGCTGCCGCTGGTCATCCTGGCCGCGGCGGCCGGCGCGCTGCTCGGCGCGCAGACCGGGTTTTATATCGGCCGGGCCGGCGGGCGCCCGCTGCTGCAGCGCTCCAGGAACCGCTATCTGCGCACCGGGGCCGAGCGCTCTGCCCGGCTGCTGAACCGGTACGGCTACGGCAAGGCCATCGTGCTGGGCCGGTTCATCCCGGTGGTCCGCACCGTGCTCAACCCGCTGGCCGGCGCCCTGGACGTGCCGGCCCGCACGTTCACCATCTGGCAGGTGGCGGGCGGCCTGGTCTGGTCGGCCGGGGTCACCCTGGCCGGCTACCTGCTGGGCTCGGCCATTCCCAGCATCGACACCTACCTGCTGCCCGCCATCGCCGTCATCGTGGTGCTGTCGCTAATCCCGATCGGCGTGGAGGTCTACCGCACCCGGTCCCAGATCCGCCGCGGCGCCGGCCATGATGACCCAGGTGAGCACGGACCGCGAGCGGCTGCGGAGCACGTTCGAGTCAGCCGCGACCAGTTACCAGCAAGCCCGTCCCGAGTACCCCGCCGAACTGTTTGACGAGCTGATCCGGCTGGCCGGCCTGCGGCCCGGCGACCAGCTGCTGGAGATCGGCTGCGCCACCGGGAAGGCCACCGCCCCGCTGGCCCGGCGCGGCTTTCCGGTCACCTGCGTCGAACTCGGCACGCAACTGGCCGCGCAGGCCCGGGGCGAGCTGGCCGGTTACCCCGGGGTGACCATCTACGACGGTGCGTTCGAAACCTGGCTGCCACCAACTGGCGTTCGGTATCAACTGGCGTTCGCGGCTACGGCGTGGCACTGGGTGGATCCGGCGGTGCGCTATCAGAGAGCCTGGTCGGTACTGGCCCCCGGCGGCCACCTGGCGTTCTGGGCCGCGGAGCATGTCTTCCCGCCGGACGGCGACCCGATCTTCGACGAGCTGCAGCCGGTCTACGACGAGATCGGCGCCCCGCACCCGCCGGACAAGCCGGTGCGGCCGCGGCCGGGCGAGCTGCCGGACAGCCGGGCCGAGATCGAGGCCAGCGGCCTGTTCGGCGACGTGGTCATCCGGCAGTTCGACTGGGCGGTCAGCTACCCGGCCGAGGAGTACATCCGGCTGCTGGACACGTTCTCCTCGCACATCGCGATGACCGCGGGGCAGCGGGACCGGCTGTACGGCGAGATCCGGCGGCGGCTGGCCGCGCGCCCGGATGGCCGGCTGCGGCGGCACTGGGGCGCGGTGCTGCACGTGGCCCGCCGCCTGGCCTTATAGGTCAGGCAGGCCCAGGTCCAGGTTGGGCCGTTCGATGCCGCCGTCCACTTCGAGGATCTTGCCCGTGATGTAGCTGGCCGCCGGGGAGGCCAGGAACAGCACCGCCGCGGCCACCTCATCCGGGTCCCCGATCCGGCCCAGCGGGGTAGCGTGCTCCATCTGCCCGCGCAACGTGTCGTCGGTGAGCACGATGTCCAGCGCGGACGTGGCCACCGCGCCGACCGCGATCGCGTTGACCCGGATCCGCGGCGCCAGGTCGGCCGCGGCCAGCCGGGTGTAGTGGGCCAGCGCCGCCTTGGCCGTCCCATAGGCCAGATAGCCCCGGGCGGCCGTGCGGCCGACCGCCGAGGTGATGCTGATCACCGCGCCGCCGCCGCTGGCCAGCATCGCGGGCACCGCGGCCTGGGTCAGCCGGTGCGCGGTGCCCACGTTGAACTGGAACGCGTCGGCCAGGTGCCGCGGCTTGGTGGCCAGGAACGGCCGGGGCATCGCGCCACCCACGTTGTTCACCACGATGTCCAGCCGGCCGAACGCGGCCACCGCGGTGTCCACCAGCCCGGGCATCGCGTCGAGGTCAGCCAGGTCGGCCGGGACGGTCACCGCCCGGCGGCCGGCCTGCTCGATGTCCCGGGCCACCTTGGCCAGCTCGGCTTCGGTCCGCGCCGAGATCAGCACGTCCGCACCCGCCTGGGCCAGCGCTACCGCGGTGGCCGCGCCAATCCCCCGGCCCGCCCCGGTCACCACGGCCGCCTGCCCGCCAACCCGGAATCGATCAAGGATCATGCCCGCCACCCTAAATCAAAACTAGAACGCGTTCCAATTTGTCCGGCTGCCCAGCTGGTGATCATGACTTAGGGGGCATAAGAGTCCCATAAGAGTCCTACCTACGCCGTGATCACGAATCGGCGGGCGGCAGCACTGGGGCTGGGCGGCAGAGATGCGGGTGAGCGGCAGGGATGCGGCTGGACGGTGACTGGGGTGCGGGTCAGCCGGGTTGGGCGACCAGGTGGTCGGCGCGGGTGAAGTGGTAGCCGCGGTCGAGCAGGCCCTCGATGACCAGGGGCAGGGCGGCCACCGTCTGCGACCGGTCCCCGCCGCCGTCGTGCATCAGGATGATCGTGCCCGGCCGGGTCTGCAGCAGCACCCGGCCCGCGATCACCGCCGCGCCGGGCCGGGCCCAGTCGGACGGGTCCACGTCCCACAACACGATCGGGGTGCCCCGCTCGCCCAGCCAGCGCAGCACGTCCGGGCTGCGCGACCCGTACGGCGGCCGGAACAGGCCGGGCCCGGCGCCGGCCGCCCGGGCCACCGCTTCGTCCGTCCGGTCCAGCTGCTCGGCGAGCTGGGCGCGGGACAGGTCGGGCAGGAACGGATGCGACCAGGTGTGGTTACCCAGCCCGTGCCCGGCCTCGGTCATCCGGGCGATGTCCGCCGGGTGCGCGCCAGCCTGCAGCCCGACGCAGAAGAACGTGGCCGGCACCTGGTACCGGGCCAGGATGTCCAGGATCTGCCCGGTGTACGGCGGGTTCGGGCCGTCGTCGAAGGTGAGCGCGACCTGCGGCGCGGCGCC
>DATCUG010000391.1:0-5829 GCA_036567525.1 Streptosporangiaceae bacterium
CGCGCGGTGCCCTGTCCGAGCGGAGCGTGATGTGCGCCGGGCGGCGGCTGGCCGCCGCCCGGCGCGCGGCGGCGATCGGGGGGCCCGGGCGGCCGTCCCCCCGACCAGCACTGTCATCATGCTCTCTGTGGCTAAGCAGACGATTCAGGTGCCACTGGAAGAGCACGAGGCCGAGCTACTCAGGGTGACCGCCGCGGCGGCGGGCCGCAGCGTGCCGGAGTTCGTCCGGGACACCCTGCTCGGCGCGGTGTACGCCGACGGTGAGCACCGCCGTGCGGAGCTGCGGCGGGTCGCCCGGGTCAGTGCCGCCCTGAACAAGCGCCTAGCCCAGTGACCTGCTGCGCGGTGCTTCTTCGACCAGTGCTTACTGTGACCAGTGCTTGCTTTGACCAGCGCGTGCTTTGGCCATGACTTACTTCCTGACCACTGACGATGCGCTGGAGGTAGCCGGCCTGGTCACCGGGGAACCCGCCCGGGTCCGCGATTTCGCCGATCTCACCGCCGCGCTGGAGCGGCCGCGGCAGACCGCGAACGGGCAGGAGATGTACCCCGGTATCTGGGACAAGGCGGCCGCGCTGATGGAAGGACTCGGCCGCAGCTACGCGCTGGTGGACGGGAACAAGCGGCTGACCTGGAACGCGACCTGGTTCTTCCTGGGCGTGAACGGCTGCCCGCTGGCCGGGCCGCTGGACGCGGAGGCCGCCCACCAGTTCATGTATGACCTGGTCCGGGGCAGGCTGACGGTGCCCGCCATCGCGGCCGGGCTGCGCCGGTTCGCCGCCTGACCGGCTAGTGGCCGGCTCCTGGCCGGGCTACTGCCGGGCCAGGTTGGGCGCGCCCTGGCGGAGCACGAACTTCTGGATCTTCCCGGTCGCTGTCTTCGGCAGCTGGGGCACGAACGTCACCCCACGCGGCGCCTTGAAATGAGCCAGCCGGTCCCGGGTGAACTCGATGATGTCCGCCTCGGTCGCGGTCTGGCCGTCCTTGAGCACCACGAACGCGTGCGGCGTCTCGCCCCACTTCTCGTCGGGCAGCCCGACGATGGCGGCTTCCTGGATGGCCGGGTGGCGCAGCAGCGTGCCCTCGACCTCGATCGAGGAGATGTTCTCACCGCCGCTGATGATCACGTCCTTGATCCGGTCCCGGATCTCCACGTACCCGTCCGGGTGCACCACCGCGGCGTCCCCGGTGTGGAACCAGCCATCGCCCATGGCCCGCTGGGTGGCCTCCGGGTCGTGGTAGTAGCCGTCCATCACGACGTTGCCGCGGACCACGATCTCGCCCAGGGTCTCACCGTCCGCCGGAACCTCGGCGCCGTCCGGGGTGACCACCCACAGCTCGCCTGAGGTGATCAGCTCGACGCCGGTGCGCGCCTTCTGCACCGCCCGCTCGGCCGGGCTGAGCTTCTCGTGCTCGGGCAGCGGCGCGCACACGGTGATGAACGGCGCCGTCTCGGTCAGGCCGTAGACCTGGGTGACCACCCAGCCGAACTGTTCTTCCAGCCGCTCGATGGTGGCCGCGGCCGGCGGCGCACCGGCCGTCACCACCTGGACCCCGGGCGGGACCTGGCCGCGCACCTCGGCGGGCGCGTTGGCCAGCGAGATCAGCACGGTGGGGGCGGCGCACAGGCTGCCCACCCGCTCCTGCCGGATCAGCTCGAAGACCGCGCCGGGCTCCACCTTGCGCAGGCACACGTGCGTGGCCGCGGCCGCGGTCACCGTCCAGGTGTAGGTCCAGCCGTTGGCGTGGAACATCGGCAGCGTCCACAGGTACCGCTCCCCCACCGCCAGCGGCAGGTGCAGCAGGGTGCCGATGCTGTTCATGGCCGCGTTCCGGTGGGTGATCATCACACCCTTGGGCCGGGCCGTGGTCCCGCTGGTGTAGTTGATCGTGAGCAGGTCCCGCTCGCCGATCTCCGGGCGGGTGAAGTCCGGGGCGGCCGCGGCGATGGCGGCTTCGTAGTCCAGCCAGCCGTCCCGCTGGCCGGTGAACGCCACGAAGTGCCTGACCCCGGGCAACTGGTCCCGGATCCCGTCCACCACGTCCAGGTAGTCCCGGTCCACGCACAGCACGCTGGCCCCGGAGTGGTTCAGGATGTACGCGAAGTCGTCGGCCGACAGCCGGTAATTGATCGGCACCAGCACCGCGCCGAGCTGCGGCACCGCGTAGAACGCCGCGAGCTGGGCGTGCGTGTTCGGGGCGATGGTGGCCACCCGGTCGCCGGGCTGGACGCCGAGTCCCTGCAGCGCCGCTGACCACCGGTCACATCGGTCGAAGAACTGCTCATAGCTGAGCCGCAGATCGCCGTCCACCACGGCCTCCCGGTCGCCGTGCAGCCGGCGGGTGCGGCGGGCGAAGTCCAGCGGGGTGAGCGGCGTTTCCATCCTGCGCCTCCACGGTGACGCGCGTTCGTCGGGCGGCGCGCACCGGCCCAGCTCGGCCGCGCGCGCTATCTCGAACCGTAGCCCGCCTGGTCAGGTCATGTCATCGGCAGGTCGGCCGGGTAGGTGACCGCTATCTCGGTCATCGTGGCCGGGAAGTCACGCTGGTTGTTCGTGATGAACCGGTCGGCGCCCATGGCCACGGCCGTGGCCAGGTGCACCGCGTCGGCCGCTTTCAGCCGGTACCTGGTGGCCAGGGCGGTCGCCAGCTCGGCGGTGGCCCGGTCGGCCGGGCGCAGATCGAGCCGGGCCAGCAGGCCGGCCAGCAGCCGGACTTCATCCGTGGCCCCATCGCGCAGCGGCTTGCCGAGGACCTCCGGCAGCAACAGCACCGAGCCGGTACCCACCAGCGTCCCCGGGCCTCCCGGCCGGAACAGCGCGGCCACCCGCTGACCAAGCGGATGACCGGGCACCGCAGCGTAGATCAGCGCGTCAGCGTCGAACGCGTCCATCAGCGGGCATCTCGCCCGGCCCGGATCTGGCCGATCAGCTCTTCCGCGCGCTCCGTGGTCAGCCCCGGGCCCGCAGGCAGCTCGGCGGCGGCTGCTTCGGCGAGCAGGTCGTGGATCCGCCCCGCGTCATCCAGCACCACCTCCGCGCGGCGGCGCTGCAGAATATCCGGCCGGACCAGGACGGCGACCGGCTGGCCATGCCGGGTGATCGTCACTTCCTCACCGTCCTGGACGCGGGACAGCAACTGGGGCAGCGCCGCCCGGGCCTCGGAGACGGACATCGACGTCATGGCAATATTGTACGTCGTTGTACGTTGACGTACAACTGTCCCGGCTGGCCGCTAGCCGGGACGGCACACTGGCGGCGGCACCGGGTAGCTCAGCCGGCCGCCACCGCGCACAGGATCCGGTTGTTGCCGGCCTGCCACAGCGTGCCGACCTCGCTGAACCCGGCCGCCAGCAGGGCGTCCACGTGGGTGGCCAGCCAGCCGGACGGGGAGCCATGGTGCGCGGAGTCGAGCGCCAGCCGTTCCCGCCGCGCGGCCAGCTCGGCCAGCTGGGGATCGGCGGCCACCGCCGCCCACCAGCCGGACCACGTCTCGGCGTGGCCGAGCGGGAAGCGGCGCTGTTCGGCCCGCTCGGTCAGCGCCTCGCTCAGCTCGGCCAGCACCGGGCCGGTGTGCTCGCCGCCGGTGAAATGGTCGCCGTCCAGCAGCAGCCCAGCCGGCCGCAGCACGCCAGCCAGCTCCGCGTACATGGCCCGCAGCGCAGGCTCGGGCAGCCAGTGCAGCGCGGTCGTGCTCACCGCCACGTCCGCCGGACGGTCCAGGTCCAGGGTGGCTGCCCAGCCCGGCGTGCGCAGGTCACAGTCGGCGAACCGGAGCCCGGCCCGGCCGGCGTAACCGGCCCGGCCCAGGGCCAGCAGCAGCGGGTCGGCGTCGATGGCCAGCACGGTGGCGGCCGGGATCCGGTCCAGCAGCCGGACCGACAGCGAGCCGGGGCCGCAGCCCAGGTCCAGCACCAGCGGGTCAGGGCGGCCGGCCCCGGCTTCGACGGCGTCGATCAGCACGGTAAAGCGTTCTTCCCGGTCCGGCAGGTGGTCCTGCTGCTGCAGATCCCACCGGGCGATCCAGGCCTGCGCGGTCTCCGGGGCTAGCTCGGGGACCGCGGCTACCACAGGTCGCCGCCAGTCAGCACGTAGAGGAACGGCACCAGCGGGATGAGGCCGAAGAGGCCCCAGGCCAGTTTGCCGACGCTGGACAGGTCCGGCCGGTCGGTCAGCAGATCGATCCACATCAGCACGACGGCCACCGGATGAACCAGGCATACCACGAGTTCCAGAAGCTTCTTCACGCGGCTACGCATACCCCACCGGCGGCTGGCTATTCGGTTTGCCGCCCAGCCGGCCGGGACCTGACCTGACGCACCGACGGCACGGCCAGCACCAGTGCCGCGGTCAGCACGCACCAGACAGCGCCAAAGCCGAGCACGTGGGCTGCGCCGAACCAGGCGGCGGCCGGCCCGGCGGCGGCGAACGCGACCGGCCCGAACGCGAACGCGGTCACCGTCTGGAACGCGGTGACCCGGGCCAGCGCGCCGGCCGGCAACTGCTCCTGCTCGGCCGTGGTGGCAAACACACCACCTAGCCCGGTCCCAGCCCCGGCGGCCAGCGCCCCGGCAGCGACGCCAGGCAGATCCGCGTGCAGCGCGAGCAGCGCACCGGGCAGCGCGTAACCGAAGGTGGCCACGGTCGCGGCCACCATCGGGCGGCCCGGCCGGCGGCCCAGCGCCAGCAGCCCGCCGAGCACCGATCCGGCCCCATAGCAGGCCATCACCGTGCCCCAGGCGCGCGCCCCACCCAGGTAGTCCCGGGCCAGCACCGGGCCGAGCAGCAGGAACGGCCCCCAGGTGAACAGGTTGAACAGGGTGAACTGGACGGTGCTGACCACCAGCCAGCCCCGGCTGCGGAACTCGGCCCAGCCGGCCCGCAGGTCGGCGGCCAGCGACCGGGCCGACAGCACCCCGGGCCGCCCGGGCGGGGTCCGGAGCATGGCCAGCGCCAGCCCGCTGACCGCGTACGACGCGGCGTCGGCCGCGATGACCACACCCGGGCCGGCCACCGCGACCAGGACACCGGCCAGCGCGGGCCCGGCCACCTGGGCCGCCGCCTTGACCGCGCTGAGCAGCGCGTTGGCGTTGGGCACGGTGTCCAGGGAGGTGATGTCCAGGGTCAGGCCGCTGAGCGCGGGGGTGAAAAACGCGTCGCCGGATCCGCGGACCGCGGCCAGTGTGGCGAATACCCAGATAGGCGGCCGCCCGGCCAGCACCGCCACGGCCAGCAGAGCCTGGGCCAGGCACCGGGCCAGGTCCGCGCCCAGCATCGCCCGCCGCCGCCCGAACCGGTCCGCGATCACGCCCCCGGCCAGCATGAACAGCACCTGCGGCACGATGCCGGCCGCGAACACATAGCCCAGCCCGGCTGGGGTCCCGCCATCGTCCAGCACCGCGAACGTAACCGCGACCGCGGCCATCGACGTGCCCAGCAACGAGGTGGCGTAACCGGTGAAGAAGCGCCGGAAGCCGGGTTCCCGCAGCACCGCGAGACGGCCCTGCCCCGATCCATTCTTAATGGCGTGGCTACGTGCATTTACTGCGGCTGGGGCAGTGACCGGCAACCTGCATTTACTGCGCTTACGGTAATTTGCCGGGAAATTCTTTTGCACCCTGTCACTATGCATCGGAACAGGGCGGACGCCAAATGAAATGGCTGACTAATATCCACTCTCGGGACCGTTCCCGCAGTAAATGCAGCAGCCGGGAAGCATTAAGCTGAGGGCACCGGGTAATCCGCCCGGGTACAGCCCGGAGAGGCAGGTCAACCGGATGCGGCAACTGCTGCCCGCCACCCCCGCCAGGGCCGAGACCGGCCCGCCGCC
>DATCUG010000392.1:0-5230 GCA_036567525.1 Streptosporangiaceae bacterium
GAGCGGGCAGCCGAAGCGGCCGGAGTGGCCGAGGCGGCTGGCCCGGCGGCCGCGCCCACCCCCAGGTCGGCCAGCACCGCATCGAGGTCGGCCACCGCCTCGCCGGGCTGGCCGAGCACCGCGATGGGCGCGCCCACCTCGACGTGCGCGCCCGGCGCCACCAGCGTCTTGAGCACCACGCCGGCGTCCTCGGCCTCGACGTCCACCATCGCCTTGTCGGTCTCCACCGTGGCCAGCGGGTCCGCGGCCGCAAACTCGCCGCGCTCGGCTACCAGCCATTCCGCCAGCACGGCCTCGGTCGCGCCGGTGGCTACCTCGGGCATGCGCAGCAGCCGGGGCATGTCAGTACCTCGCGATCTCGGCCAGCGCGGTGGTGATGTCGTCCTGCTGGGCGATGGCGGCCCGTTCCAGCACCCGGCTGATGCTCGGCGACGCCTCGCCGCCGGTGACCCGCCACACCGGCGCGTCCAGCAGGTCGAAGAAGCGGCGGTGGATCTCGTCGGCCAGCCAGCCGCCGTACGACGTGCCCAGCGCGCCCTGCTCGGCGATCATGATCTGGTTCGTCTTGGCCAGCGACGCCTCGATGGTGGCCCAGTCGATGCTGGCCCGGTCCAGCCAGCGCAGGTCGATCACCTCCGCGTCGACCTGGCCGAACTCCTCGACCGCCGCGAGCACCCGGGGCACCATCGCGAGGTAGCTGAGCACGGTGACGTCCTGGCCGGGCCGCCGCACCACCGCCTGGCCCACCGGCAGGTAGTAGTCGTAGTCGTCCACCGGGCCCGGCCCGGACGAGGTGTACAGGTCGACGTGCTCCAGCACCAGCACCGGGTCCTGGCAGCGCAACGCGCTGTTCATCAGCCCGACGTAGTCATACGGGGTGGACGGCGCGACGATCCGCCAGCCTGGGCTGGTGGCGAAGACGCCGGCCGGGTCCATCGAATGCTGCGAGCCGTAGCCGGTGCCCATGGCCACCTTGCTGCGCAGCACCAGCGGCACGCCGGTCTCGCCGCCGAACATGTGCCGTGCCTTGCCGATCTGGTTGAACAGCTGATCGGCGGCCACCCACATGAAGTCGGCGTACATGAACTCGGCCACCGGGGTGAACCGGCCGTCCAGCGCGATCCCGCCGGCCAGGCCGGCGAACGCGTTCTCGCTGATCGGCGTGCCCAGGATCCGGCCGGGGAACCGGTCGGCCAGGCCGCGGGTGGCGCCGTTGGTGCCGCCGTTCAGCCGGTGCACGTCCTCGCCCATGACCACGATGCCGGGGTCGGTCTCCATCCGGCGGCCCATCACCGCGGCCACCGCGTCGATGAACTTGGTCTCCTGCACCGGCACCGCGTAACCATCCGCGGCGGTCAGCCGGACCCCCTCGAACTCGCTGAGATCGCCGCGGATGCCGGTGTCCACCCAGCCTGGGTCGGGCCACTCGGCCGGCTTGATCTGCCGCTGGCCGGGCTTGCCGCCGGACACCGGCTCCAGCAGCACCTGGCCGATCTCGGCCATGACCGCCTGGGCCTGAGTCACCGCCGTGGCGGTCTCGCCGACGGTCATGATGCCGCGCCGTTCCAGCTCGGCGGCGGCCTGCTTGACCGGGTCCCGGTCCCGCCAGGCGCGTTCCTCGGCCTTGTCCCGGTAGCCGAACGCGCTGCCCGGGTAGCCGCCGTTCTGGTGGAAGTACCGGTACGTGTCGGCCTCGACCACGGCCGGGCCGCGGCCGCCGCGCAGGTGCGCCACCGCCTCGGACATGGCCAGGTAGACGGCCAGCGGGTCCATGCCGTCCACCCGCCAGGATGCGATGCCGAACCCCGGGCCGCGCGCCGACAGCCGCGGCTCGCCGGTCGCCTCCTGCACCGAGGTGGACACCGCGTACTGGTTGTTCTCGATGAAGAAGCAGACCGGCAGCGACCACGCCGCGGCCAGGTTCATCGTCTCCAGCGTCGAGCCGATGTTGACGGCGCCGTCGCCGAAGTAGGTCACCGAGACCGCGTCGGTCCCAGCCTGCCGGTGCGACCAGGCGAAACCGGCCGCCTGCGGCACGCCACCACCGACGATCGCGTTGGTGCCCATCGCGCCGGCTTCCGTCCAGCGCAGGTGCATCGACCCGCCCCGGCCGTGGCCCCAGCCCCGGTCCAGCCCGCAGATCTCGGCCAGCGTGCGCAGCAGCACCTCACGCACCGGCTCGGACGGCGCGGCCAGCGGGTCCATGCCCTTCGGCTCCACGTGGCCGAGCGCCTTGGCCAGGAACTGATGATGGCCGCGGTGCGATCCGTTCACCGTGTCCTGGCTGGTCAGCGCCAGCACGCTGCCGACCGCGCCACCCTCCTGGCCGATGCTGGAGTGGGCCGGGCCGTGGATCAGGCCGGCCCCGGCCAGTTCGAGGACGTACTCCTCGAACGTGCGGATCCACACCAGCTGGGCGTAGATGGTGCGCAGCAGCGCCGGGTCGGCGGCATCCCAGTCGGCCTGGCCGGCCACCACTTCGACCCACGGCCGGGCCGGTTCGAGGGCGCGGTACTCGGGCACGGTGGCCTCCCTGACCAAAGACAGCATTCCGGAGGATTGGATCCAAAACTATACCGAACGGCCACCAGGAGGCTAGTCTGGACCACCAGAGCCCGGTCGCTAGCGGTGATTGGATCCGAAATGAGGTGCGTATGGGCCTGCCCGGGTTGCGCCGGATGGATCACATCGGCTTCACCGTGCCGGACCTGGACGAGGCCCACCGGTTCCTGGTGGACGTGCTCGGCTGCGAGTACTTGTACTCACTCGGCCCGTTCCGGCACGACGACTCGGACTGGATGACGGCCCACCTGAACGTGCACCCGCGCGCGGTGATGGTCGAGAACCGCTGGTTCCGCTGCGGCGAGCAGGCCGTGTTCGAGGTCTTCCACTACAGCGCGCCCGACCAGCGGGACATGATCCCGCGCAACAGCGACGTCGGCGGGCACCACATCGCGCTGTACGTCGATGATCTGGACGCAGCCATCAGCCACTTGGTGGCGTTCGGCATAAAGGTCTTTGCTGGGCCAACCGCCAGCCAGGGCCCGGCTGCCGGGAACCGGTGGATCTACTTCCTCAGCCCGTGGGGTATGCAGTTCGAGCTGGTTTCCTACCCCGGCGGCAAGGCGTGGGACCGGGAGCACCCGCGGGCATGAGCAGCGACGTCAGCAGCGCCCGGGTGGCCGCGTACCTGCGGGAGGCGATCCTGGGCGGGCAGCTCCGGCCGGGGGACCGGATCCGGCAGCAGGAGGTGGCCGCGCGCTTCGGGGCGAGCCGGCTGCCGGTGCGGGAGGCGCTGCGGATCCTGGAAGCGGAGGGGCTGACCGAGCTGGCGCCGCGCAAGGGCGCCCGGGTGCCGCGGCTGACCCAGCATGAGGTCGATGTGATCTACCAGATGCGGGAGCGGCTGGAGCCGCTCGCCCTGGCCGAGAGCCTGCCCCGGCTGACGGCCAGCGAGGATGACCAGCTCGGCAAGCTGCAGCAGCGCATCGAGGACAACGGCGACCTGGAGGAGTTCCTCGACCTGGACCGGGAGTTCCATCTGCTGACCTACCGCGGCTGCCCGGTGGAGCCGCTGAACTCGGCCGTGGCCCGGCTGTGGAACTCCACCCAGCACTACCGGCGCAGCTACGTCGCGCTCGGCGGGCAGGACCGGATGTGGCTGGTCAACGCCGAGCACCGGCTCATCCTGGACGCGGTGCTGCGCCGCGACGCCGTGGACGGAGAGCGTTACCTGGCCGGGCACATCCGGCGCACCCGTGTCGAGCTGAGCCGCCATCCGGAGGTGTTTACGTGACCATGCAGACTGCGCCTGGCCGGCCGCCGGCCGCGCCCGGGCATATGGGTGTCGACTACGAGGGGCGGGTCGACTTCGCCCGGCTGCGCGAGTACCGGAACACGCGGGCGCGCGCCGCGCTGGAGGCCAGCGAGTGCGGTGCGCTGCTGCTGTTCGACTTCTACAACATCCGGTACACCACGCATACCTGGATCGGCGGCGCGCTCGGCGACAAGATGATCCGCTACGCGCTGCTGGCGCGGGGGCGGGACCCGGTGCTGTGGGACTTCGGTTCGGCGGTCCGGCATCACCAGCTGTACTCGATGTGGGTGCCGGAGGAGAACTACCGGGCCGGGTTCCTCGGCTTCCGTGGTGCGGTCGCGCCCAGCGTGGGGCTGATGCAGGACGCGGTCGCGGAGATCAAGTCGCTGCTGACCGAGGCCGGGGTGGCGGACATGCCGGTCGGGGTGGACATCGTCGAGCCGCCGTTCCTGTTCGAGATGCAGCGGCAGGGTCTGCGGGTGGTGGACGCGCAGCAGATCATGCTGGACGCGCGGGTGATCAAGTCACCGGACGAGATCATGCTGCTGACCCAGGCGGTGGCCATGGTGGATGGCGTCTACCAGGACATCGTGGACCGGCTCAAGCCCGGCGTCCGGGAGAACGAGATCGTCGCGCTGGCCAACCAGCGGCTCTACGAGCTGGGTTCGGACCAGGTCGAAGCGATCAACGCGATCTCGGGGGAGCGGTGCAACCCGCACCCGCACAACTTCACCGACCGCATCATCCGCCCCGGCGACCAGGCGTTCTTCGACATCATCCACTCCTTCAACGGGTACCGGACCTGCTACTACCGGACGTTCTCGGTGGGCAGCGCGACACAAGCCCAGCGTGACGCGTACAAGCAGGCGCGGGAGTGGATGGACCGGGGCATCGAGGGCATCCGGGCCGGGGTGGGCAGCGACGAGATCGCTGCCTTGCTCCCGGCGGCTGAGGAGTTCGGGTTCCCGGGTGAGATGGCCGCGTTCGGCCTGCAGTTCGCGCACGGGCTCGGGCTGGGGCTGCACGAGCGGCCGATCATCTCCCGGCTCAACTCGTTCAAGGAGCCGGTCGAGCTGCAGACCGGCATGGTGTTCGCGCTGGAGACGTACTGCCCGGCTGCGGACGGCTTCTCGGCCGCGCGGATCGAGGAGGAGATCGTGATCACCGAGACCGGCCCGAAGGTGCTCACCCTGTTCCCAGCCCAGGACCTGTTCGTCGCCAACCCATACTGAGCCGGCTGGTGGCCGGTGCCGACCCCCGACTTTTCACCCGAAAGGTGCGGAGATTTGCTCCATTTGCCCGATTGAGGCGCACCATCCGGGTGAAGAGTCAGCGCATGACATCCTGGCAAGGGGGCCGACCCGGTTGCCGGGTCAGGGCAGGCCGAGGATCTGCAGCAGGTCGCGGAAGTCT
>DATCUG010000393.1:0-10207 GCA_036567525.1 Streptosporangiaceae bacterium
TGGCCGCCTACCTGTCCCGCATCGAGCTGGCCGATGGCGTCCCGGCCGGCCAGCTCGCCGCCACCGTGGCCGGGGCCGTCACCGGTGGCTTCAGCCAGCGGCCGACCTGGCGGGTGTCCGGTGGCAACCAGCAGGTGGCCCGCGAACTGGCCCGGCGGCTGGGCCCGGCGGTCCGGCTGGGCCACCCGGTCCGCGCGGTCGAGCACGACCGGCACGGCGTCCGGGTGCGCACCGGCGACGGCGTGGTCACCGGGGACGCCGCTGTCCTCGCGGTCCCGATGGCGGTGCTGCGCGGCCTGCCGATCGCGCCGCCCGTGCCGGACCAGCAGCGGGCTGCCTGGCAGCGCAGCGGGCTGGCCCACAACGCCAAGCTGCACCTGCCGCTCAGGGCGCCGGCCAGGGCGTCGGCGGTGCACAGCGTGCCGGGCCGGTTCTGGACCTGGACGGCCGCCGACGCGACCGGGCAGATCCAGCCGGTGCTGCACGCGTTCGCCGGCACCGAGCCCGGGCTGGCCGCGCTGGCCATCGCGGATGGGCCCGCCACCTGGGCGGCCCAGGTGGCGGCGCTGCGCCCAGAGCTGGTCACCGACCCGGCCGGGGCACTGCTCACCACCTGGAACGATGACCCGTGGGCGGGTGAGTCGTACTCGGCCGACACCATCACCGCGGCGCCGGGTGACGAGGACCTGATCGCGGCCCCGGCCGGCCGGGTGCATTTCGCGGGCGAGCACACCGCTGGCGGATGGGCGGGCCTGATGGAGGGCGCGCTGCGGTCCGGGGAACGCGCCGCCCGCGAGGTGCTGGCCGGTCAGCCGCCTGGGTGAGCCCCGGCGGCGCCGCTGCCCCGCTTGGTGATCAGCCCGATCACCGCCCCGGCCAGCGCGACCCCCGCACCGACCAGGAACGCGTTGTGCATGCCGGCCAGGAACGCGGCGTGGCTGATGTCGGTGATCACCGTGGCGATCTGCGGCGGCGTGCTGTGGGTCACCGGCGCGACGCCGACCGAGGCCGCGCTCTTCACCTGGTCGAGCTGGGCCGGGGTGAGCGCGGGCAGGTGCGCGGCGTGCCAGCTGGCCGGCAGCAGGCTGCTGATCTTGGCCGACATCACCGCACCCAGCACGGCGGTGCCGAGGGTGCCGCCGAGCTGCATGGCGGTGGACTGCAGTCCGCTGGCCACCCCGGCCAGCTCGACCGGCGCGTTGCCCACGATGACCTCGGTGGCGCCGACCATGACGGGGGACAGGCCGAGGCCGAGCAGCACGAACCAGACGATGGTGTCGTTCGGGCTGGCCGTCACGGTCAGCCGGGACAGGCCGAACAGCGCCACCGCGGCCAGCAGCATCCCGGCCATGATCGGGAGGCGCGGGCCGATCCGGGTGATGAGCAGCCCAGCCAGCGGCGAGCCCACGATCAGCATCGCGGTCATCGGCAGCAGGTGCACGCCGGCCGCGACCGGGTCCAGGCCGTGCACGTTCTCCAGGTAGAAGGTCATGAAGAACATGGCGCCGAACAGGGCGAACATCAGCAGGATGACGAGCACCACGCCGGCCGACAGGGATGCCGACCGGAACAGCCGGAGCGGCAGCAGCGGCTGCCGGGCGCGGGACTCCCGCAGCACGAACAGCAGCAGCAGGATGGCGGCGCCGCCCAGGAAGGCCAGCGTCCGGGCTGAGCCCCAGCCGTAGTCCGGGCCCTTGATCAGGCCCCAGATGAGCAGGAACAGCCCGCCGGACAGGGTGACGATGCCAGGCATGTCGAACGAGCTGGCGGCCGGAGAGGCCGGGGTCTCCCGGAGCACCAGCAGGCTCATGATCAGGGCGACCAGGCCGACCGGGACGTTGACGTAGAAGCAGGCTTCCCAGTTGACGTGCTGGACCAGCAGGCCGCCGACGATCGGCCCGGCGGCGGTGGACGCGCCGATGACCGCGCCCCAGATGCCGATGGCCATGTTCAGCTTCTGCAGCGGGAACGTCTCGCGCAGCAAGGCCAGCGCGGACGGCTGCAACATCGCGCCGAATACACCCTGCAGCACGCGGAACCCGATGACCAGGCCGATGCTGCCCGCGATGTCCCCGGACAGGCCGATGGCCGCGGAGCTGAGCGCGAACCCGATTACGCCGGCCAGGAACACCTTCTTGTGCCCGAACCGGTCGCCCACCTTGCCGATGGTGATCAGGCTGACGGCCAGCGCCAGCAGATAGGCGTTGGTGACCCACTGGATGTCGGCCAGCGAAGCGTGCAGGTGGGACTGGATGGCCGGATTGGCCACCGCGACGATGGTGCCGTCCAGGGCGACCATCATCACGCCCACGGCCACCGTCAGCAGGGTCAGCGCGGGGCTGCCCCGCATCCGGCGGTGGCTGGCCGGCCGCTGCGCGGTGCCGCTGGCGACCGCCGCGGTCTTGATCTCCATGCCCTGTCTCCTGTCACAAACGCACAAATGTCATACACTGACAAAGTGTCAGTCACTGACATTACAACGCTGACCCCGGTAAGATGAATCCCGTGGAGGCTTCTGTGTCGCAGATCACAGCGCTGCCGCCCGAAGGCCGCCGGGAGCGCAAGAAGCAGCGCACCCGGGACGCGCTGGTCGAGGCGGCCATGGAGCTGTTCGCGGTCAAGGGATACGAGCGCACCGCGGTGCACGAGATCACCGACGCGGTGGACGTCTCGGAGCGGACCTTCTTCCGCTACTTCGCCAGCAAGGAAGACCTGGCCCTGTCGTTCGTCCGGGACGGGGCGGCCACGTTCGCCGCCGCCCTGGCCGCACGGCCGCCGGACGAGGAACCGCTGACCGCGGCGCGCGCGGCGTTCCACATCTCGCTTCGCCAGCTAGCCGGGAGCCTGCCGGCCTACCTGTCGGTGATCCGGCTGATCGAGACCACGCCCGCGCTGCTCGCCGCCCACCTGCGCTACGTGCACGAGCACGACGACGAGATCATCCAGGTGCTGGCCGAACGGGAGGGTGTGCCCGCCACCGACCCGCGGCCCCGGGTGCTGGCCGCCGTGATCGGCTCGGTGGTGTTCCTGGCTAACCGGGACTGGCTGGCGGCCGGCCGCGAAGATCCAGAGGCGATGGCGGCGGCCTTCGACGGTTACGCCGACCAGCTCCGGCCCGCGCTGGCCGGGCACTGGGCGCCGCGCTAGGTCATCCGGTCCGGTCGAACGGCAGGATGCTGGCTCCCGCCGCGGTGGCGCCCGGGATGTGCATCCAGCCGGTGGCGTCCGGGCCCAGGGCGGGCACCGGAACGGGCTGGAAGCCCGCTGGGTCGACAAGGGTCGCGTGCCGCACGATCAGCAATTCAAATGGGCTCGCCGAATTCGGTGGCCAGTCCGGCCGGGGCGCGCATCCGCCACGCGTCGGTGATCAGCTCGCTCAGCCGTTCCGGGCCCACCTCGGCCAGCCGGAGCATGACCAGCGGCCAGCCGTCATAGCCGGGGGTGGTGAAGAACAGCCGGGGCTCGCCGAGCAGCAGGGCCTGCTTCTCCGCTTCGTCCCCGACGAACAGCACCGCGATGTCGGTGCGCAGCACCCGCCGCTGGCCCGGCTTGCGTTCGGGATAGGACCAGATGAACCCCTTGCCGCCGACCCGGAAGTCGAACCCGTCGCAGTCGATCTCCTCTACCTGCGGCAGGGCCAGCGCGAAGCGCCGGACGTCATCCTCGTCAGCCATTGAATACCCCCGCGGGCTGGTAGACCGGGGTCCCGCCGAGGACCGTGGCCAGCACCTGGATATCGCCGATCCGCTCCGGGTCCACGTCTAGCGGGCTACCGTCCAGCACCACGAAGTCGGCCAGCTTGCCCGGTTCGAGCGAGCCGATCTCGTCCTCCCGGTGCATGGCGAACGCGGCTGCCCGGGTGTACATGCCCAGCGCGTCCAGCGCGGTCAGCCGCTCGCCGGGGCCGAGCACCTGGCCGGCCGCGGTGCGGCGGAGCACCGCATCCCGGATGCCGATCAGCGGGCTAGCCGTGATGACCGGCGCGTCCGAAGACCCGGCCACCGGGATGCCGGCCCGCCGCCACGACGCGAACGCGTACAGCTCGTCGCTGGACTGCGGGAACGCGGCGGCGAACCCGTCCCCGAGCGTGGACAGGAAACCCGGCTGGCTGGCCACCACGATGCCGAGTTCCGCGGCCCGGGCGGCCAGCGCCGGGTACATCGCGCCGGCGTGCTCGATCCGGTGCCGCCGCGGGTTGCCGGCGCCGTCGCCGAGTACCGCCGCATAGGCATCAAGCACCGCCTCGATGGCCCGGTCGCCCTGCGCGTGGATGCAGACCTGGAAGCCGCGCCCGGCGAAGTCGCCGACCATCCCGGTCAGCTCGTCGCGGGAAAAGGACAGGATCCCCGAGCCGTACGGCGGGACCGGGTAGCTGCCGTGGATGGCCGCGGTGCGGGCGCTCATCCCGCCGTCGGCCCAGATCTTCACCGCGTCGGCGGTCAGCCGGCCCGAGTGCCGGCCGCGCAGCCCGGATTCGAGCAGCCAGTCCACCTGGTCGTGCACGACCAGGCCGTAGATCCGCATCGGCAGCACGCTGTGCTCATCGGCTTCGGCGAACGCGGTGAGTGTGTCCCGGCGGACATCCGCGTCACAGGCCGCGGTCACGCCGAGCGTGGCGAAGTGCTGGCCGGCGGTCTGCATCAGCCCGGCCCGCTGGGCGGCGCTCATCCGGGCCAGGTCGGCCCGGAAGTTCCGCTCGAACAGGGCGAACATCGGCCCCTCGTAGAGCACGCCGTCGAGCCGCCCGGCGGCGTCCCGGCCGAACGCGCCGCCCGGCGGGTCGGGCTGCCCGTCCGCGAAGCCGGCCTCGGCCAGCGCGGCCGAGTTCAGCACGCAGGCGTGCAGCGACGTGTGGTACAGCACGGCCGGGCGGTCCGGCACGGCCGCGTCGAGGTCGGCCCGGGTCGGGTGCCGTCCCTCCCGGAGCTGGTACTCCACGTAGCCGCTCCCGGTCACCCAGCTGCCCGGCGGGGTCCGGCTGGCCGCGTCGCGCAGCCGGGCCTGAATGGCCGGGATGTCCGGCGCGGACGGCTGGCGGCAATCGGCGCCGGCCGCCAGGTAGCCGACGTCGGACACGTGGCAGTGCGCGTCGATCAGCCCGGGCAGCACGGTGGCCCCGTCCAGCCGCACCACCCGCGCGTCCGGCCCGGCCGCCGCGCGGACCTGCCCGGCCGGGCCGACGGCCGCGATCCGGCCGTCCCGCACCAGCAGGCTCTGGGCCGGATCAGCTCCCGCGGCCATGGTGATGACGTTCGCGTCCTCGACCAGCAGCTCCATCGGTCCGCCCTCCTATAGCTGGTATCCGGAACAGTAATTTCCCGCCGCGCCCGGCGTGGTCCTAGCATCCCTCGGGAGAACGACAGCGGAATGGGATGGGCATGAGCGACAGCGGACGGCTAGCGGGCAAGGTGGCCCTGATCACCGGGACAGGCGGCGGGATGGGCCGGGCCGCGGCCATCCTGTTCGCCCGGGAAGGCGCCAGAGTCGTCGGATGCGACCTGAACGCGGCCGCCTCCGAAGAGACGGTTGGCCTGGCCCGCGCGGCGGGCGGCGAGATGACCGCGATGGCCCCGGTCGACCTGGGCGACCCGGCCGCCGCCGCGGCCTGGGTGGACAAGGCCGCGGCCGCCAACGGCGGCATCGACGTGCTGTACAACAACGCGTCGGCCATCCGGATGGCGCCCATCGACCAGCTGACCGTGGAAGACTGGCGGTTCACCTTGCGCAATGAGCTGGACTCGGTGTTCTACGTGACCCGGGCCGCCTGGCCGCACCTGATCAGCCGGGGCGGCGGCTCGATCATCAACGTGGGCTCGATCGCCGCCATCCGCGGCGTCGAGTTCATCGAGCAGAACGCGCACAGCGCGGCCAAGGCCGGCTGTGTCGCGCTCACCCTGCAGTTCGTGGCCGAGGGCCGCGGCCATGGCATCCGGGCCAACACGATCAGCCCGGGGCTGATCCACACGCCCGCCACCGACCCGCTGCTGGCCGACCCGCCGGAGGTGTTCCAGCGGATGGTGCTGGACCGCATCCCGATGGGCCGGGTCGGCCAGCCGGAAGACATCGCCAAGGCCGCGCTGTTCCTGGCCTCGGACGACTCGGCATGGATCTCCGGCGCCAACATCGTGGTGGACGGCGGCCTGACCACGCTCGGCTAGCCGGGACCGGGGGCCGCATCATGCGCCGCGGGGCGGCGGGAGAGCATGGTGCGCATGGCAACCGGACTGACGCTGCTGGGCACGGCAGGCACGATGTTGGCAACCAGGGTGTCGGCAACCACGGTGTCGGCAACCACGGTGTCGGCAACCACGGTGGTGCCAGCCCGGGCGCAGATGGCCACCACGCTCGGCTTCCACATCATCCTGGCCTGCCTGGGTATCGCGCTGCCCACCGTGGTGCTGATCGCCGAGTTCATCGGGCTCCGCTGGTCCCGCCGGGAGGCAATGACGCTGGCCCGGCGCTGGTCCCAGGCGATGGGTGTGCTGGTCGCGGTGGGCGCGGTCACCGGGACCGTGCTCTCCTTCGAGATGGGCCTGCTCTGGCCGGGGCTGATGCAGCGGTACGGCGCGGTGCTCGGGCTGCCGTTCGGCGTGGAGGGCTTGTTCTTCTTCCTGGAGGCCATCTTCACCGCGATCTACCTGTACGGCTGGCGGCGGCTGGGCGGCTGGGCGCACTGGTGGACGGGGGTGCCGATCGCGCTCAGCGGCATCTTCGGCGCGATGTCGGTGGTCGCGGTCAACTCGTGGATGAACCAGCCGGGCGGGTTCACCGAGCGGGCGGGCCGGGTCGTGACGGTGCAGCCGTGGCAGGTGTTCTTCAACCACGCCGCGCCGTACGAGATGCCGCACATGATCCTGGCCGCCTACATGGTCACCGGGTTCACCGTGGCCGCGGTGTACGCGGCCGGCGTGCTGCGCGGCCGCCGGGACCGGTACCACTACACCGGGTTCGCCATCCCGTTCGTGCTGGCCGCAGTGCTCACCCCGATCCAGATCTACGTCGGCGACACCGCGGCCCGGTCGATCGCGCACGACCAGCCGGTCAAGTTCGCGTCGATGGAATACGTCCCGCACACCGCCCGGCACGTGCCGGAGTGGCTCGGCGGCGTGTACCTCAACGGGCGCATCTACGGCGGGCTGCGCGTCCCTAACCTCGATTCGATCCTGGTCGGCTTCGGGCCAGGCACCCAGGTCACCGGGTGGGACAGCGTCCCGCCCGGGCAGCGCCCGCCGGTGGTCTGGCTGCTGCACCTGTGCTTCGACGTGATGGTCGGCCTGGGCTTCCTGCTGCTGCTGGCCGGGCTGTGGGCGCTGGTCATCTGGTGGCGCCGCCGCCGGCTGCCGCGGGCGCGGCTGTTCTGGCTGCTCGGGGCGGTGAGCGGGGTGGCCGCGATCGTGGCCATGGAATGCGGCTGGGTGGTCACCGAGGTGGGCCGCCAGCCCTGGGTCGTGTACCAGCTGCAGACCACGGCGGCCGCGGCCACCCGCAACGGCGGGGTGCTGGCCAGCCTGAGCCTCATCATCCTGATCTATGCCGTGCTCGGCACCGCGACCATCCTCATCCTGCGCATGCTGGCCCGGCGCTGGCGGCGCGCCGAACCGGCCGAGCCAGCCGAGCCTGCCGTGCCATACGGCCCGGCGCCGGCGCCCCCGCCAGCCGAGGCGCCACCACCGGCCGAGGTGCCCCCCCGGCGGGCCGCCCGGTGACCGCGGCCACGGTCGGGGCCATCCTGCTGGCCACCGTCACGCTGTACGCCATCCTGGGCGGCGCCGACTTCGGCGGCGGCCTGTGGGACCTGCTGGCGGGCGGGGACCGGCGCGGCCGTGCATCGCGCGCGCTGATCGACGAGTCGATCACCCCGGTCTGGGAGGCCAACCACGTCTGGCTGATCTTCGCCCTGGTCATCTTCTGGACCGCGTTCCCGGCCGCGTTCGCCCCGGTGATGACGGTGGCTGCGCTGCCGATCTGGTTCGCGGTGGCCGGGATCGTGCTGCGCGGTGCCGGGTTCGCGTTCCGCAAGGAAGTAACCCGGCTCAGCCTGGAGCGCGCGCTCGGCGCCACGTTCGCCATCTCTTCGCTGCTCACCCCGTTCTTCATGGGCGCGGTGATCGGCGGCATCGCGGACGGCCAGATACCCGGCCGGCACACCCAGGCCAGCCTGGCCGCCTGGACCCAGCCAACGTCGTTGCTGACCGGGTTCCTGTTCGTCGGTGCGTGCGGCTACCTGGCCGCCGTCTACCTGATCGGCGAGGCGGCCCGCCGCGGTGACCACCGCCTGCAGGTCTACTTCACTCGCCGGGCCCAGCTGGCCGCGGTGCTGACCGGGGCGCTGTCCCTGGGCGCGCTGGCCGAGCTGCACAGCTCCGACCCCACGCTGTACACCCGGCTCACCGGCCGGGCGCTGCCGCTGGTGATCGTGGCGGGAGTGTGCGGCGTGGCCGTGCTGGTCCTGCTGGCCCTCGGCCGGCCGCGCGGCGTCCGGGTGCTGGCCGCGCTCGGCGTGGCCGCGGTGGTCTGGGGCTGGGGCGTGGCCCAGTACCCGGTGCTGCTGCCCGGCACGTCGGTGACGCTGAGCAACGCGGGCGCCCCGGAAGCCACGCTGACCGCGATCGTGGTGCTGTTCGTCGCGCTGGTCGTGCTCATCGGGCCGTCGTTCGGGCTGCTGTTCGCGCTGCAGGGCCGGCAGCTCCTGCAGGCGGGCGAGGTGGACCCGGCGCTGGCCGCGGCCCAGTACCGTGGCCAGCCCACAGGCCAGGCGGGGCGCCGGTCCGGCGGCCGGGGCCGGGGCGTCGTGCTCGGCCTGATCGCGGCGGGCGCACTGGCCCGGGCGCTGGCCGGCCGCCGGCGGCGCTCGTGACCGGCAGGTTTACCGCACCGCGGCGAAGGAAGCGGACGTCGCATGGGTGTTACCTGCTGGCTGTTCGCCCGGATACGTTAGGCCCATGACTGGCCAGGACGCCGATCGGGTGCTCGCGCCGCCGGGCACTGAGCGCCCGCGGCGTTACGTGCCGAAGCTGCGCTACGAGCTGATCGGCTGTGGCCTGCACGGCCATGAGCTGCTCGGCACCGACGCGGCCCGGCTGCGCGCCGAGGACGCCATCTTCGCCCGCGAGGAAGACGGGCTGCGCTGGTACCGCTGCCTGCGCTGCGACTCCTGGGTGGCGCTGAGCCCGCCCGGCCAGCCCACCGCCAAGTACCCGCCGGACCGCGACGACGTGGTGCTGCCGTTGCGCGGCCGCCCGCTCCGCGACCGCTACGTGCTGCGGCTGATCGCGCTGGACCGGGCGCTGCACTTCCTGGTGCTCGGGGTGCTGTCCGCCGGGCTGTTCCTGTTCGCGAACAACAAGACGGTGCTGCATTCGGACTTCACCCGCATCCTCAAAGACCTGCAGGGCGGGCTGGGCGGCCCGGTCAACAACAGCCAGCACGGCATCGTGCACGACCTGCAGCGGCTGTTCGCGCTCAGCAGCCGCAACCTGTACCTGATCGCGGCGGGCGCGGCCGCCTACGCCGCGCTGGAGGGCTCCGAGGCGATCGGGCTGTGGCTGGGCCGCCGCTGGGCCGAGTACCTGACGTTCATCGCGACCGCGGTGTTCGTGCCGTACGAGATCTACGAGCTGACCAAGAGCATCACCTGGCTGAAAGTGCTCACGCTGATCATCAACCTGGCCATCGTGATCTACCTGCTGCTGGCCAAGCGGCTGTTCGGGCTGCGCGGCGGCGGGAAGGCGGAGCAGGCCGAACGGGACCGGGATACCGGCTGGACCGCCATCGAACGCGCCACCCCCCGCCCCACCGCCCGCGTCGCCCCCGCGCCCCTCCCAGAATCCCCACCAGTCCCGCCACCCCAATCCAGTCCCACTCCACCATGATCGTCAACTCGTGATCATGACTTAGATAGTGTTAGAGCCTGTTAGAGCCCTACCCAAGTCATGATCACGACGAGAACTCAGGCCTGGCGTAGCGGGCGGAACGCGGCGCGTAGCTCCCTGGTGAACAATTCGGGCTGCTCGAACGCGGCGAAGTGGCCGCCCTTGTCCAGCTCGTTCCAGTAGTGCAGGTGCGGGAAGCGCTGCTCGGCCCAGCGCCGGGACGGGCGGAAGATCTCCTTCGGGAAGATCGAGCAGCCCACCGGCACGGTGACCGGCCCGGGCAGCGGCTTGCGGAAACTTTCCCAGTACAGCCGGGCCGCGGACGCCCCGGTGCC
>DATCUG010000394.1:0-7122 GCA_036567525.1 Streptosporangiaceae bacterium
GTTGTATCCCTGGATCATCGATCGTCTGTCCTTCTGTCGGTCTGGGCCGGCTAACCGAGCCGGTCCGCGTCGTACTCGGGCTGGGTGAACTCGCCGCCCAGGTAGGCCAGCACCGGGTCATCCGGGTCCGGCTCGCCGTGCCCGGCGATGACCTCGGCCGCGTACGCCTCGGCGTCGTCCTTGGGCTCATAACCCAGTGCCCGCGCCTCGGCCAGCGACACCCAGCCGCCCCGGGTATTGGCCGACACCCCGAACGCGACCCGGAAACCCGGCCGCGGCACGGTCAGGCACGCCTCGAACAGCCGCCCGGCGTCATCCGGGGACAGCCAGGTCGATAGCTGGCGGACGTTCCGCGGCCGCTCGAAGCAGGACAGGATGCGCAGGCAGATCGTGTCCATGCCGTACCGGTGGTGGTACTGCGCGGCCAGCCCTTCGCCGGCCACCTTGGACACCCCGTAGTAGGTGTCCGGGGCCGGGAACGCGTAGTCCGGGACCGGGAACTCGGACCGGGGGGTGAACCCAACCGCGTGGTTGGACGAGGCGTAGATGACCCGGGGCACCCCGGCCCGGCGGGCCGCCTCGAACACCGTGTAGGTGCCGTGGATATTGACGTCCAGGATCTGCGGCCACGGCGCCTCGCCGGATACGCCGCCCAGGTGAATGACCGCGTCCGCGCCGGTGCACGCCTCGGTCACCGCGGCCATGTCGGTGACCGAGGCCACGATCGCGTCTTCGCCCGGGACGCCCGCGCCGCCGGGCGGTGGCACCACGTCCAGCAGGCGCAGCGTCCGGCCGGGCCGGGCCAGCCGCGGGCGCAGCATCGTCCCGATCAGGCCGGAGCTGCCGGTGATGAGAATGATCGCCACGCCAGAAGACACTACTTCCTTGCGCCTCCGGGGGGCTGGACCCGCCTCCTTCCCTCGTCGCTCAACGCTCGTTCCTCGCGCCTCGCTCCTCAGTCCAGTCGGCGGCGCCCCCCTTTGGCGCGGGCCACCACCCACCCAGGTAGCTGGCCACCGTGTACTGAGTGGCCTGGGCCGCGGTGAGCTGGGGCACGTCGGCGTTCACCGCGGCGCCGGGGCCGGTGTTCTGGTACTCGTAGAACCGGGCGTCCTGCCACGGGAACGGCGGGCTGGTCCAGTTCTGCCATTGCTCCGGGTTGATGGCCGCGGGCAGGTAGGTGTCCCGGATGGTGATCTGGCCCACCGGGTTGGTCACCCCGGTGTGCCGCCACGGCCGGCCCAGGAAGTAACTGGCCGGAGCCAGGTTCCCCGGGCTGTTGATGATGCGGCTGTTGGTGATCAGGTAGCCGTACGGCTGCTCCAGCCCGGTGTCCGGGGCGCTCACCGTGCCCCCCGGGTGGCCCAGGATGTCGATCGTGTCATGGTCGAACACGGCCGTGCCGGAACCGCACAGGAAGTCCACGTCGCCGGAGATGTAGTCGTCCAGGTAGAGCTGCCGGGCCGGCGGTGGTGTGGTGCTGCCCGGTGGCGAGGTGGCCGGCGGCCCGCCCGGGGCGAAGCACTCGGCCGGGGTGAACGGGTCCGCGTATGAGCTGGCGAACACCGTGTCCTGGATGCCGAGCAGCCGGTCCCGGGCGAACACCACCCGGTCGGCCACCGTCTTGACCGCCACCGCCTGCGGCGAGGTGATCTGCGGGTTGGCCGCCGGGTCGAACGAGTTCTGCACGGTGATGCCGTAGGCGGCGAACCCGTTGCCGGCCACCGACAAGGTGGCGCTGCAGTCGGTGCCGTACTGGTTGCCGTTGGGCGCGACCGTGCCGTGCGCGATGTCGTCCACCAGCACGACATCGCGTGGGTCGCCGGTCGCCCCGGCCAGGGTGACGTCCGGCTCGGAGGCGGGCACATAGATCTGCCCCCAGTAGGTGCCCGGCTCGATCCGGATGGTCACCGGCCCGCTGCCCGGCGGCACCGCGTCCAGCGCCGCCTGCACCGAGGCGAACGTGCCCAGCCGGCCATCCTGGGCCACCACCAGCAGGTGGTGCCTCCCCACGGCGCCGGCCCAGGCCGGTACCGACGCCGCGGGGAGGGTCATTAACGCCGCCGCCGTCAGAGCGATGATCCGCTTCATGACGTCACCGGCGAGCCGCCGACGGTCACGTTCTCGACGACCAGGTTGGAGATGAACTGGGCCGAGTTGGCCGCGCTGGACGTGGTGACCGTGATGTCGTCCAGCGTGACGGTGCCGACCGGGTCGCTGGCCGACGCGCCCTGGATCGACCAGACTCCCTGGCAGCTGCCCACCGTCCAGCCGGCCAGTGTGATGCCGGTGACGTCGGGCGGGAAGTTCCCGGTCTGCCCGCTGTACTGTCCTTCGATCTTCAGCACCGGCCCGCCGATGGTGGCCGCGGTGACCCGGTAGACGTTGCTGTTGATCACGAAGCCGCCGCGCAGCGTGTTGGTCTTGATCCGGTGCCCGGATTGCAGGTCGGGGCTGTTCATGGTCAGGTCCCGGGCGTAGATGTTCTTCACCCCGCCGGTCATCTCGCTGCCCAGGGTGACCCCGCCGTGGCCGTTGGCGAACGTGGAGTTCTGGATGACCACGTTCTGGCTGGGCACGTTGACCCGGCGGCCGTCGGAGTCCCGGCCGGACTTGATCGCGATGCAGTCGTCGCCGCAGTTGAACGTGACCGAGTCGATGACCACCCCGTTGCACGACTCCGGGTCACAGCCGTCGGTGTTCGGCCCGGACGAGTTGACGGTGACGCCCTCGACGGTGACGTTCGAGCACAGGTTGGGGTTCATGTGCCAGAACGGCGAGTTGATGATCGTGACGCCCTGGATGAGCACGGTGTCGCTGGCGAACGGCTGGATCATCTGCGGCGGCAGGAAGTGCCCGGCGCCGAACACCCGCTGGCTGACCGGCACGCCTGCGTCGGCCATCGCCTCCAGGGCGGTGAAGTCCGGGGTCTCCAGGGCCTTCCAGTTCCACCAGTGGTCCGCGTCGGCCTGGCCGTTCAGCGTGCCCCGGCCGGTGAGCGCGATGTTCCGCTGGCCGTAGCAGTAGACCGGCGGCGAGTAGTTCATCAGCTCGATGCCCTGCCACCGGGTGAACACCACCGGCAGGTACGCGTTCGGGTCCTGGCTGAACAGGATCACCGAGTCCGAATTCTGCAGATGCAGATCGACATTGCTGAGCAGGTGGATGGCGCCGGTGAAGAACTGGCCGGATGGGACGAGCACATGCCCGCCGCCGGCCCGGTTGCAGGCCGCGATGGCCGCCTTGAACGCGGCCGTGCAGTCCGTCGTCCCGTCGCCGACCGCCCCGAACCGGGTGATCGGGAAGACCCGGGGCGGGAACCAGGGGCGGCGCACCGAGGCGACGATCCGGTCGGCCGCCCGGTCGAACGCGGACCACGGCCCGGCCGGACGGCTGGGGCGGGCGGTGGCAGCGCTAACATTGGCCGCGCCGGCCCACAGCGGGCTCGTTAAGGCACCTGCTCCAGCCAGTGCGGAGGCGCGGAGCAGGGCGCGGCGGTTGAGTTCGTTCGGCATTGAACTACCTCCGGGTGAGTGGGGTACTCCGGTGGTGCTTAGCGGGGGTCGGGCTCCGGGTTCTGGCCGGCCCGGGCCAGGAACCCGAAATCACAGCCCTTGTCCGCCTGGGTCACGTGCTCGCTGTACAGCGCGCCGTAACCACGCTCATACCGGGGCGGCGGCGGCCGCCAGGCGGCGCGGCGCTGCTGCAGTTCCGCGTCGCTCAGCTCCACCCGCAGCGCCCGCTCGGCCACATCCAGGGTGATCAGGTCACCGGTGCGGACCAGCGCCAGCGGCCCGCCCACGTACGACTCTGGCGCCACGTGCAGCACGCACGCGCCGTAGCTGGTCCCGCTCATCCGGGCGTCGGAGATCCGCACCATGTCCCGGACCCCCTGCGCCAGCAGGTAGTCCGGGATCGGCAGCATGCCGTACTCCGGCATGCCCGGGCCGCCGAGCGGGCCGGCGTTGCGCAGCACCAGCACCGAGTCCGCGGTGATGCCCAGCGCCGGATCGTTGATCTGCCGCTGCATCTCCCGGTAGTTGTCGAACACCACGGCTGGGCCGGTGTGCTTGAGCAGCGCAGGCTCGGCTGCGATGTGCTTGATCACGGCGCCGTCCGGGGCCAGGTTCCCGCTGAGCACCGCGAGGCCTGCTTCCGGCGCCAGCGCGGTACTGGCGTTACGGATGACGTCCTGGTTGTAGACCTCAGCCCCGGCCAGCCCGTCAGCGAGGGAACGGCCGGTCACCGTGATGCGGCCGGTGTGCAGCGCGCCCGGGACCGTGGCCAGCTCGGCCAGCAGCGCGCGCAGGCCGCCCGCGTAGTAGAAGTCCTCCATCAGGTACTTCCCGCCCGGGCGGATATTGGCCAGCACCGGGACGCGGCGGGCGATCTCGTCGAAGTCGTCCAGCGTCAGCGGCACGTGGCAGCGGCCGGCCATCGCGATCAGGTGGATGACCGCGTTGGTCGAGCCGCCCAGGGCGAGCACGGTGGCCACCGCGTCCTCGAACGCCTCGGCGGTGAGGATCTGGTCCGGGGTCAGGCCTTCCCAGGCCATGCCGACGATGCGGCGGCCGGTCGCGGTGGCCATCCGGTAGTGCGCCGAGTCGGCCGCCGGGATGGACGCGGCGCCGGGCAGCGTCATGCCGAGGGCTTCGGCGGCCGAGGTCATGGTGGACGCGGTGCCCATCGTCATGCAGTGCCCGGGCGAGCGGGCGATGCCGCCGGCCAGGTCGGCCATTTCGCAGTCGCCGATCAGCCCGGCCCGCTTGTCGTCCCAGTACTTCCACAGGTCGGTGCCGCTGCCCAGGGTGCCGCCGCGGTAGTGGCCGCGCAGCATCGGGCCGGCCGGCAGGTAGATAGCCGGGAGGCCGGCGCTGGCCGCGCCCATCAGCAGCGCCGGCGTGGTCTTGTCGCAGCCGCCCATCAGCACCGCGCCGTCGGCCGGGTAGGACCGGAGCAGCTCCTCGGTGTCCATGGCCAGCAGGTTGCGGTACAGCATCGGGGTCGGCTTCTGGAACGTCTCGGACAGCGACGCCACGCCGAACTCGGCCGGGAAGCCGCCCGCTTCCAGAATGCCGCGCCGGACCTGTTCGGCCCGCTCGCGCAGGTGCATGTGGCACGGGTTCAGCTCGGACCAGGTGTTGACGATCGCGATGATCGGCTTGCCCTGGTAGTCCTCGGGGCCGGCGCCGAGCTGGCGCATCCGGGTGCCGTGGCTGAACGCGCGCAGCCCGTCCCCGCCGTACCAGCCGTAGCTCCTGAGTTGTTCGGGACTGCGGCGCTGGGCGGTCATGTCAGGCCCCAGGCGGCCAGGATCTTGCCGATCTCGTCGCGGATCGGACCGGGCAGCAGGCGGCTGGGCGGCCGGACGTCGCGCCGGGCCAGGCCGAGCTGGGCCAGCGCCTCCTTGACCACGCTGACGTTGTCGGCCGAGGCGTCGGTGGCGCGCAGGTCCTCGAACCCGCGGCACGCTTCCCAGATCTTCATCGCGCCGTCCCAGTCGCCGCCGCGCAGCGTGTACAGCATGCCGACGGACAGCTTGGGGTTCACGTTGACCAGGCCGGAGGTGAAGCCGCGGGCGCCGTAGGTCCAGCAGCCCGGCGCGGTCAGCTCGGCCAGCCCGGCCAGCCAGGTGAACCGGTCCAGGCCGGCGTCCCGGGCCACCGCGGCGAACTGCACCTGGTCGCGCACCCCGTACTTGACCCCGACCACGTTCGGGCACAGCTCGCCGAGCCGCCGGATGTGCGCGCCGGTGATCCGCGGCTCCCGGATGTACAGCACCACGCCCATGTCCGGCACCGATTCCGCGATGGCCACGTGGTAGTCCACCCAGCCGTCCGCGGACAGGTACGGGCTGACCGGCTGGTGCACCATGATCATCCGGGCGCCGGCCGCGCGGGCGTGCGCCGCCGCCTTGGTCGCGGTGGTCACGTCGTGGCCCACCCCGGCCAGCACCTCGGCCCGGCCGCCGGCCGCGCGGATGGCCGACTCGACCGCGGTCTCGGTCTCCGCCTCGGACAGCGTGTAGAACTCGCCGGTGTTGCCGTTCGGCGTGACCAGCGTGATCTCCGCGTCCACCAGCCGGGTGATCAGCCTGGCGTGGCAGTCCCAGTCGGGTGTGCCGTCCGGGCCGAACGGGGTGACCGGGATGGCGGCGACGGTCGCGAGCAGGCCACGGAACTCGTCGGCGGTCGCGGGATCAAGGCGCATCGGTACTCCGTTCGGTGAAGTGGCGGGCGGCGAACCCGGCGATGTGCTCGCGGAGCAGCCCGGTGGCCAGGTCCGCGTCCCCGGCCTGGGCGGCGGCCAGGATGGCCTGGTGCTGGGCCGCCTCCTGCTCCCAGGACGGCGCCTGCTGCCAGGACAGCGCGGACACCAGCGCGGTCTGATCGCGCAGGTCATCTAGCACCTTGACGATCAGGCTATTACCGCAGCCCAGGTACAGCGCACGGTGGAAGTCCCGGTTGGCCAGGCTGCGCTGAGCCTGATCGGTCGCGGCGGCCGATGCCTGCAGCGCCGCGGCGGCCGACGCCCAAGGGTCCGCGCCGTCTGGCCGGGCTGATCCGGCTGATCCGGCTGGGGCGGCGGCCGCGGCGCGCACCGCCCGGCCCACCGCCTCCGGCTCGACCAGCAGCCGCAGGTCGTAGATGGACGCGGCGGTGGCCGTGTCGATGTCCCGGACCGTCGCGCCGCGGTACGGGCTCATCGTGACCAGGCCCGCGCCGGCCAGCGTCTTCAGCGCCTCGCGCACCGGGGTCTTGGACACGCCGAGGAGCTGGGCCAGTTCGGTCTCCACCAGGCTCTGACCCGGCTTGAGCTCACCGGCCAGGATCGCGTGCTTGACCGCGTCCAGCACCGCCTCGGTGCGGGACGGGATGGCCCCGGTCATCCCGGTCAGGAACCGGGACCCCGATGTAGCTGGTATCGCGGTGCTCATGGCTGCGCTCGCCACGCTGGCATATCGCGTCTCATATACGAGATACCCTACGTTGCCCGTCTCCGCACCGTCAACGCCCGCCCTGTTCCCCGGAGCGCGACTTATCACCCCGGAAAACTGTGCAGCACGGACAAAACGGACATTCGGCCGTGCATCGGGGGTGATGAGTGCTCGTCACCGTGCTT
>DATCUG010000395.1:0-5742 GCA_036567525.1 Streptosporangiaceae bacterium
CGGGAACCTAGCTAGGTTCCCGCCGCCTCGTACCATCAGGGTGTGCTGCGTGGCGTGATAACTGACTGGGGCGGTGTACTGACCGGCCCGCTGCTGGACACGGTGCGGGCCTGGATCGCCGCCGACGACATCGACTTCGACAGTTATCTGGCGGTGATGCGGCCCTGGGTGACCGGCGCCTACGAGACCACCGCCGAGGTCAACCCGATCCACGCGCTGGAGCTCGGCGAGTGCACCGACGCGGAATTCGAGCAGCTGCTGGCGGCGCAGATCGTCCGCCGTGACGGTACCGCGGTGCCCGCCCCCGGCCTGCTGGACCGGATGTTCGCCGCCACCGTGCTCAGCCAGCCCATGCTTGACCTGCTCCGCCAGCTGCGGGCGGCCGGAGTGCGGACCGCGCTGCTGTCCAACTCCTGGGGCGTCACCGGCTACCCGACCCACCTGTTCCCCGACCTGTTCGACGCGGTGGTCATCTCGGCCGAGGTCGGCATGCGCAAGCCGGAGGAGCGCATCTTCCGGCACGCCGCGCAGCTGCTCGGGCTGCCGCCCGAAGAGTGCGTGTTCGTGGACGACCTGGAGGCCAACGTGCTGGCCGCCGAGGCGCTCGGCATGACCGGCGTCTGGCACACCGACCCGGCGGAAACGGTGACCCGGCTGGCTGACCTGGTTGGGCTGCCCATCGGGGACGCGCTGCCCTAGCCTTAGCCAGTGGCTGACTATCCGAGCCCGTCCAGCCCGGGACGCTCGGCGAACATGCGGGCCATCAGGCGCACCGGCACCAAGCCGGAACTGGCCCTGCGCAGCGCGCTGCACCGGCAGGGTTACCGGTTCCGCAAGGACTACCGGCTCGACCTGGCCAGCGGCACCAGGGTACGGCCGGACATCGCGTTCACCGCCCGCCGGGTGGCGGTGTTCGTGGACGGCTGCTTCTGGCATGTCTGCCCGGAACATGGCCGGGACCCGACGGTCAACGAGTGGTACTGGGCGCCGAAGCTGCGCCGCAACATGGAGCGGGACCGGGCCGCCGACGCGGCGCTGGCCGCGGCGGGCTGGCAGGTGGTCCGGGTCTGGGAGCATGAGCCACTCGACGCCGCGATCGCTGCCGTGGTGGCGGCCCTGGGTGGCACACTTACCAGCAGGGAAGCACCGGACGCTGCGGGCTGACCACACACTTTTCATCGGGGACAACATCATGCGCGTCTACCTGCCGGCCACGGTCAGCATGCTCGACTCGGTACTGCGCGACGCCGAGATCGGCCCGGCGCCGGTCACGGCGTTCGCCGTCACCCCCGCGCTGCGCGAGTGGTACGCGAGCGGTGACCTGGAAGAACTTGAGTACGTGGCGATGATGCACGCGGCCCGGGCGTCGCTGCGGCTGCTGCTGGCCGACCCCGGTGCGCCGCGCCGCCGGGTGGTGCTGGCCGCGGAGGTGCCGGACGACCAGGTGGACGCCAAGGGCGGTTTCGACGAGCCGACCCTGGTCCAGCTGTCCGCACCGGTCCCGCTGGCCCGGGTGGCGTCCGGGCATGTCGACGACCGGGTCGCGGCGGGCGACATCCGGGCCGCGGCGGCCGCGCTGCCCGCCGCCGACTCCGGCGACGACGACGCCCAGTTCCTGGTGGACAGCGCGGAAGGGCACGAGCTGCTCTGGTTCGCCACCCAGGAACTCCAGTACGTCGACGAGGAGTAGGCCCACCCCAGACCGCCCCGGCTGCCGCATGTCCTATTGAGTTAGCCTAACCTAGGTTAAGCTAACTCCGTGTACTTCGACATATTGATGCTGCGGGTGCTCCGCGACCAGCCCCGGCACGGGTACGAGATCAAGAAGCAGGTCGAGCGGATCCTGGGCGGCCGGTCGATCAACAACAACGTGCTCTACCCGGCGCTGCGCCGGTTCGAGGAGCAGGGCGCGGTCGAGCGGGTGGCCGCCAAGGCCGATCCGGGCCGTCCGCCGCGGAACGTGTACCGGCTCACCGACACTGGCCACGATCTGTTCCAGTCGATGATCCGCGACGCCGACCCGGCGCTGCTGGCCGACGACAACGAGTTCCAGATACGGGTGTCGTTCTTCGCCGACCTCCCGCCCGCCGACCGGCTGCGGATCATCGCGGTGCGCCAGGACCTGGTGCGAGCCCAGATCGCCCACCTCGATTCGCTGCGGCCGGACGCCCAGGCCGAGCCGTGGGGGCTGCGGGTGATGGACTTCCACCGGGACAGCGCCCGCCGCGAGCTGCACTGGCTGGATGAGCTGGCCGCGGCGGCCGCCGGGGACACACCGTGACCACCACCCGGGCCGGCGCCCGGCCGCGCGTCCCGGAGAGCGTGCTCCAGCTTGTCCTGCTGGCCGGCCCGATGCTGTCGATGATCGACTCCTCGGTGGTCAACGTGGCCGTGCCGGTGATCGTCACCGACCTGCACACCACGCTGGCCACCGCGGCCTGGGCGCTGAGCGGCTACCTGCTCGGCCTGGCCTGTGGGCTGGCCGCCAGCCCGTGGCTGGCCCGGCGGTTCGGCACCATGCCTGCCTACACGGCCGCGCTGGCCGGCTTCGTGCTGGCCTCGGCGGCCTGCGCCGTGGTGCCCAGCGTGGGCCTGCTCATCGCGGGCCGGGTCGTGCAGGGCCTGCTCGGCGCGCCGATGGTGCCGCTGGCCATGGGCCTGCTGCTGGGCCGCGGCGGCGCGGCCAAGACCATGCCGCCCAGCGCGGGGATCATGCTGTTCGCCGCCCCAGCCCTCGGGCCGGCCCTCGGCGGCCTGCTCATCGGGGCGTTCGGCTGGCGGTCGGTGTTTCTGATCAACCTGCCGGTCGGGCTGGCCGCGCTGGCCGGCCTGCGGCTGCTCCGCCGGGCCCGGGGCGGGCCGCCCGGCGACCGGTCGGCCCGGCTCGACGTGCCCGGCCTGGCCCTGCTCAGTGCCGGCCTGGGCCTGGCCACCTACGGCGCCAGCCAGGGTCCTGGCCACGGCTGGCTGTCCGCCGCGGCCGCCCCGGCCTGGCTGGGCGGGCTGGCCCTGACCGGCGGCTACCTGCTCTGGTACCGGGTCCGGCCGGGCCACGCCACCCCCGCGGTCAACCTCAGCGTGCTGGGCGCGCCGCGCCGCGCGCTCACCCTGGCCCTGGCCTGCGTAGCCAGCGTGGTGCTGTTCTCCGTGCTGTTCCTGGCCCCGGTCTACCTGCAGGACATCCAGCACCACACGGCGGCCAGCACCGGGCTGGCGCTGCTGCCCCAGGGCGTGGTCATGGGTCTGGCCAGCTGGCTGGGCAGTGTGCTGATCGAGCACGGCCGGGCCCGCCCGGCCATCATCGTGGCCAGCGTCGTGGGCGGGCTGGCCCTGCTCGCCGTGGCCACCCTGGCCATGCTGCTGCTCGGCCCCAGCACTCCCGTCTGGGCCAGCGCCACGCTGTTCTGCGGGCGCGGCGTGGCGCTCGGGCTGACCGTCCAGCCCCTGGTCATGGAGCTGGTCGGGGATCTGCCCGCGGACAAGCTGCCGGACGCCAACACACTGTTCAGCATTACCGAACGGCTATCTGGTTCATTCGGGATCGCGTTGCTTGCGACGTATTACGCGCAGCGAGTCAGGATCACCGGGTTGCCGATCGCGGCGTTCCACGACTGCGCGGCGCTGCTGGCCGCGGCCGCCGCGGCCGGCGCGCTGGCCGCGCTGGGGCTGCGACGTGGCACGATGGGCACACCGCCAGATTGACACCTTGTTCCGGGAGATCCTCATGGACGCCGTTAGCACCGTTCCCCAGCCCGCCAACGAGCCGGTCCGGCCGTACTCACCGGGCAGCCCCGAACGCGCCGCGGTCGAAGCCAAGGTCAAGGAACTGGCCGCCAGCCCAGCCGAGCTGACCATGACCGTGGGCGGGGAGCAGCGGATGGGCGGCGGCGAGCGGATCCCGGTGGTCCAGCCGCACAACCACGCGCACGTGCTCGGGCACCTGGCCAATGCGACGGACACCGACGTGGCCGCCGCGATCGACGCGGCCGCCGCGGCCGCCCCGGCCTGGCGGGCGCTGTCGTTCGACGACCGGGCGGCGATCTTCCTCAAGGCGGCCGACCTGCTGGCCGGGCCGTGGCGGGCCACCATCAACGCGGCCACCATGCTGGGCCAGTCCAAGTCGGTGTACCAGGCCGAGATCGACGCGGCCTGCGAGCTCATCGACTTCTGGCGGTACAACGTGCACTACGCCCGGCGGCTGCTGGCCGAGCAGCCGTCGTCCGCCCCGGGCGAATGGGACCGGATGGAGTACCGGCCGCTGGAAGGCTTCGTGCTGGCCATCACCCCGTTCAACTTCACCTCGATCGCGGCCAACCTGCCCACCGCACCCGCTCTGCTCGGCAACGTCGTGCTGTGGAAGCCGTCACCCACCCAGCAGCTGTCCGCGCACCACACGATGCGGTTGCTGGAGGCGGCCGGGCTGCCGCCCGGTGTGATCAACCTGGTCACCGGGGACGGCCAGGCGGTGTCCCGGGTCGCGCTGCCGCACCCGGACCTGGCCGGCATCCACTTCACCGGGTCGACCCGGACGTTCCAGCACCTGTGGCGCACGGTGGGGGAGAACATCGCGGGCTACCGCGGCTACCCACGGCTGGTCGGCGAGACCGGCGGTAAGGACTTCGTGATCGCGCACCCGTCGGCCGACCCGGAGGTGCTGTCGGTGGCGCTGCTCCGCGGCGCGTTCGAGTACCAGGGCCAGAAGTGCTCGGCCGCGTCCCGGGCCTACGTCCCGCGCTCGGTGTGGACCCGGATGGAGGACTCGTTCCTGGCCCAGGTGGACTCGCTCACCATGGGCGACGTGTCGGCCGACCTGTCCCTGTTCCTCGGCGCGGTGATCGACGACCGTGCCTTCCACCGGCTCTCCGACGTGCTGGCCAGCGCGCCGGGCAGGCCGTCGGTCCGGGTGCTGGCCGGCGGCCGCGCCGACGGGGCGCAGGGCTACTTCGTGCAGCCGACCGTGCTGGAGTGCTCCGACCCCACGGACGAGGTGTTCCGCACCGAGTACTTCGGCCCGATCCTGGCCGTGCACGTGTTCGACGACAGCCGCTACCCCGAGGTGGTGGCCCAGGCGGCCGACGTGGCTCCGTACGCGCTGACCGGTGCGATCATCGCCCAGGACCGGGCCGCGATCGCGGCCGCGGCCGAATCGCTGCGCTACTCGGCGGGCAACTTCTACATCAACGACAAGCCGACCGGCGCGGTGGTCGGCCGCCAGCCGTTCGGCGGCGCCCGGGCCAGCGGCACCAACGACAAGGCCGGCTCGATCTGGAACCTGACCCGCTGGGTCAACGCGCGGGCCATCAAAGAGCTGTTCGCCCCGCCCACCGACTACCGCTACCCGCACATGGGCTAGCCCTTCTCCGCGCTACGCTGACCGGGGCGCCGCGCCGAGACAACCCCGGAGGCTGCCATTCACCGCCTGGTTCTGTGGAATATCGACCTGACCCTGATGGACGTCGGACGGGTCACCCGGGATGCGTACGTCGAGGCGTTCCGGAAGGTCACCGGGCGGCCACTGATCCAGCTGCCGCAACTGCCCGGCCGGCTGGAGTCGGAGATCTTCTTCGACGCGCTGGCCCTGAACGGGGCGAGCACCCCGCCCGGGGCGGCCAGTGAGGATCTGCTGGCCCGGTTCAGCCACGAGCTGGCCAGCTCGTTCGCCGCCCGCCGGGACCTGCTCCGCGAGCGGGGTCGGCTGCTGCCCGGCGCGGCCGACGCGGTGGCCCACATGGGCGGCCTGCA
>DATCUG010000396.1:0-3872 GCA_036567525.1 Streptosporangiaceae bacterium
CGGTACCCGGCCGCGGGCCGTGGCCGGGGCGCCGGGCGGCGGGCGGCCCGGCGGCGCGCAGCCGAGCGGCTGGACCACGAGCTGGCCATCATCGCCAAGACCGGGCTGGCCGCCTACTTCCTGACCGTGGCCGACGTCACCGCGCTGATCAGGAGCCGGGGCATCCACTGCTCGATCCGCGGGTCCGGGGCCGGCTGCCTGGTCAACTACCTGACCGGCATCTCCGGCATCGACCCGCTGGACTACGACCTGATCATGGAGCGGTTCCTGTCCGAGAGCCGGAAAGGCCTGCCGGACATCGACCTCGACGTGGAGTCGGCCCGCCGGATCGAGGCCTACCGGGCCATCGTGGACAGTTATACCGAGCAGCGCATCGCCTGCGTGTCGATGATGGAGACGTACCGGGCGCGCAGCGCGATCCGGGACGTCGCGGCCGCGCTGGGCCTGCCGCCGTACGAGATCGACGTGATCGCCAAGGCGTTCCCGCACATCCGGGCGCGCAGCATCCAGGGCGCGCTGGCCGAGCTGCCGGAGATGCGCGGCAGCGGGCTGGCCATCCCGCAGCTCACCGGGATGTTCCGGCTGGCCCAGCGGCTGGACGGGCTGCCCCGGCACGTGGCCATGCACCCCTGTGGGGTGGTGCTGTCGGACACCTCGCTGCTGGACCGGACCCCGGTGGAGCGGAGCTTCGAAGGCCTGCCGCTGAGCCAGTTCGACAAGGACGACGTCGAGATCGCCGGCATGATCAAGCTGGATGTGCTCGGCGTGCGGATGCAGTCGGCCATGGCGTACACGGTGGCCGAGGTGGAGCGGACCCGGGGCGAGCAGGTGGACATCGACGCGGTCGGCTGCGCGGACGAGCCGACGTTCGAGATGATCCGCCGCGCGCAGACCCTGGGCTGCTTCCAGATCGAGTCGCCCGGGCAGCGGGAACTGGTCGGCAAGCTGCTGCCCCGGGACATCGCCGACCTGATCGTGGACATCTCGCTGTTCCGCCCGGGCCCGGTCAACTCGGACATGGTCACGCCGTTCCTGGAGATCCGGCACGGCCAGCGCGCGGCCAGCTACCCGCACGAGGACCTGGCCGCCACCCTGGCCGAGACCGGTGGCGTGGTCATCTTCCACGAGCAGGTGCTGCGCATCATCCACGCGATGACCGGCTGCGGCCTGTCCGCGGCGGAATTCGTCCGCCGCCAGCTCACCGAGGAGCGGTCCCGGGAGGAGGCCGGGGAGTGGTTCCGCGGCATCGCCCGGGACCGCGGCTATGACGCCGCCACCGTGCTCCGGGTGTGGGAGGTGCTGGAGGCGTTCGGCGGGTTCGGGTTCTGCAAGGCGCACGCGGCCGCGTTCGCCATCCCGACCTACCAGTCGGCCTGGCTGAAACGGCACTACCCGGCCGCGTTCTACGCCGGGGTGCTCACCCACGACCCGGGGATGTACCCCAAGCGGGTGATCGTGGCCGACGCCCGGCTGGCCGGCCTGCCCATCCTGCCGGTGGACGTGAACGCCTCGGCCGCCGACTGGCGTGTCGAGCCGGTCGGCCAGCTGCCCGGCGAGGGGCTGCGGGCCGGGCTGCGGGAGATCAAGGGGATCAGCGACGCCGAGGTGGCGCGGATCGTGGCCGGGCAGCCGTACACGTCGCTGCGCGACCTGTGGGAGCGGGCCGCGGTGTCCCGCCCGGTAGCCGAACGCCTGGTCCTAGTAGGCGCCCTAGACGAGATGTACGGGATCGGCCTGGAGCCGGCTGCGGCCGGCTCCGTCGGCCTCGGCGCGGAGCGCCGATCGGGCCCTCAGCCCGCACGGCCGGCCCCGCCGGCCTCGGCCGGAGGGCGATCGGGGGGTCCGGGGGGTCGCCCCCCCGGGCTAACACGGCGCGACCTATTGGCCAGGGTGGGGGTGCTGGACCGGCGGGCCCGGGCCAGCGGCGCGGGCCAGGCCGCGCTGGGTTTCGCCGGGGACGGGTTCGCCGAGCTCGTCCCGGCCGGTGAGCTGCGCGAGCTGACCCCGGCCGAGCGGATAGCGGCCGAGCTGGAGATCCTCGGCATCGACCTGAGCCAGCACGTGCTGAGCTTCTACACCGGCCTGCTGCACCAGCTCGGCGTGACCCGTTCCGCTGAGCTGCACTATTGCTCGGCCGGCGACCGGATCCTGGTGGCCGGGGTGAAGATCGCCACCCAGACCCCGGCCATCCGGTCCGGCCTGCGCATCATCTTCACCACGCTGGACGACGCGACCGGGCCGGTGGACCTGGCGTTCTTCGAATCCGTCCAGCCCCGGTGCGCGGCCCGGGTGTTCGGCTCCTGGCTGCTCGTGGTGCGCGGCCGGGTACGCCGGACCGGCGAGTCGGTCTCGATCAACGCGGAAGAGTGCTGGGACCTGGCCGCCCTGGAGGAGATCCGCACCGGCCACGGCATGGCCGCGGTGCGCGCGGCCATGGCCGCGGGCGACGTGCCCGCATCCGGCGCGCCGGCCAGCCGCCATCCCGTCTCCGGCGAGGCCAACCCCAAGATCATTTTCCCGAACGGTTTCGTCCAGTCTCCGTATGCGGAAACCGGATCGCCGGGCGGGGCGCTGAAAGACCCGCCACGCACGCTGTGGCACGCCAGCCCGGGCAGTTCGGGGCCGGTCGCACCGGGCGGGGCGGCTGGCTAGCGCGGCAGCATCCCGACCGCGTCGGCGTAGAACGCCGAGTCGGCCAGGTGGAACGCGAGCTGGCGGAACGTCCACGCACCGCCGTCCTGTCTGTCCAGCTGCTCGGGGCTGAGCGAGCGCAGCCGCACGTCCCAGATCAGCGCCAGCCGCCGCAGCCGGCTGTGCGCTTCATCCAGGTCCTCCGGGGTGAACGGGGCCAGGTCGGCGGCGGTGGTGCTGGCCGAGGCGTGCCACCGGTCCGGTTCGGTGGGCTGGCCCGCCAGCCGGGCCTCCAGCTCGGCCAGGTGATCGACGAGGTGATCGGCCACCCGCCGGATGGCCTTGTGCGGGGTGTACAGCCGCGGCGGCTCGCCTTCGACCGGCGTCTGCGCCGGGACGCCGTCCCACCGCGGCCAGGTCTCCGCCCGCAGCAGGACGTAGTCCACCATGCCGGTGACCACGTCGGCGGGGTGCCGGTCATCGACCTCGGGCCCGGGATCAGTCATGACACCATCATGCCGCCCATGGCCGACATTCTCTGCTTTAGGGGCACCAGAAGTGTGTTACGGAAAATGGCGGACTAAAGGTATGGCACTCTGGTCATCCGGGAACCGGGCATTTAAGCTCCTGCTAACGATGAAGAGCCGCGTAACTCAGGTGACCACCGGAAATGGCTGGGTCATCCAGAGAGTGGGGGTTAACGCGGCGATCCGGGGGGATTCATCATGTACCGTGCCTTTGTATTTTGCAACACTGCGTTTTGCAACGCTGCGCTTTACCGCGCTGCCCGGCGGCTGGGGGGAGCCAGCCACCGCCGGTACGTGCTGGCGTTCGGCATGCTGGTTGTGCTCGGAGCGCTGCCACTGACCGGCGGGACCGCGGCCGCGGGCGCCCGCACCGTCCACTATCTGGGCCGCACGTTCACCGTGCCGCGCGGCTGGCAGGTCATCCGGCTGGCCGCGCACCCGCACCAGTGCGTCCGCCTCGACCGGCACGTGCTCTACCTGGGCACGCCCAGCCGGGTCCAGGACTGCCCGGCCGGGCTGGTCGGGACGACCGAGGCCATGCTGGTGCAGCCGTCCGCCCGGCACGCCGTGCCGCGCGCGGTGGCCTATCCGGAGGACCGGATGATCACGGTGGTGACCAGGCGGATCACCGTCACCGCGAGCTACCGGTCGGACCGAGCGCAGATCGGCCGGATGCTGGCCAGCGCGGCGCTGCGGCGGCCCGCGCCGCGCAGC
>DATCUG010000397.1:0-2538 GCA_036567525.1 Streptosporangiaceae bacterium
CGCATGTCCGTGGCCCACAGGTGAGCCGAGATGGCCAGTCCAGCCGGGGATCCAGCCGGTCAACCACGGCGCCGGGCAGGCGGCGCAGATGTCTGGCCGCCAGGACGCAGATATCCCCGGTTAACGCGGTTGTTTTTAACAGCGCGGTGACTTGTGGCACGCATGAGTCCACTACGCGCCGCACTGTTAAGACGCACCGCGATGATGCGCCCTGGATAATGCACCAGGCGTAACACCGCGCTCACCAGTATCTGGCGGCCCACCGTGATCCCGGACGCCCGTAGGAATAGGGGTGCGCGGATGATTGGAGAACTGGGCGACATCTGGTCACGTCTGCATCGGGCAAGTGCCGTGAGCCAACCGAGTCCGTAGGCCAACGCCCGCCGGCTTAACGGCCGGGAGGGTGGCCTGACTCTCTAATCCCAGCCTCACCAGTCACATTGATCATGCTCCCCGACCACTTAGCACGCGTCCGATGCGGCCCGCGCCCGATTTGTCCCGGCACTGCCGCACTCACCGCGTGCTAAGTCGCCAATTGGCCAGCGGGGCTGTGCAGTGGGCTGCCGCTAAGTCCCGGTCGTGGGCCGCAGCCGCGTCGCGAAGCTTGCGGAGCAGGACAGCCACGCGGTCCGGGCCGTTGCCCGGTGCTGGCGAGTCGTCAGCCGGGTCATCACCGGTGCCCCGTGCGGGCGCTTTGCGACCGGGGTCCCGGTGCCAGTCTCCGTGGCGGCCGCCGCCGCGTTCATCGCGCCGCCGCCCGTGCTGGCCACCGCGCTGGCCGCCGCGCTGGCCACCGGGGTGGCCGCCACCGTGGTGGCCGTTGACCGCCTCCATCGGCTCAGTCATGTCTTGATCTCCTGATTCGCCCTTTTTGTCCCCGCTACCCAGGCGCGCGCGGTCAAACGGGACGATTGGCCGGCTAGTGGTCAGGCCGCGCGGTCGCCGCCTGCCCGGTCGGCCTCGGCGTCTGGCGCGGGCCCACGCTCGGCCAGCGCTGCCCCGGCGGCGGCGGGCGGTCCGCCGCGGAGACGGGCCAGCAGCGGCGGGGAATGCCAGGCCGGTTCGCCGGCTGTCCACCGCTCCAGGTCAGGTACCTGCAGCCGGGCGCCGCCGCCGAGGAACATGGCCAGGGCGGCCAGGCCGCCACCGGCCGCGAGGACCAGGCAGATCCAGATGCCCACCTGCATACCGGCCGCCTTGGTCGGGCCGATCGCGGTAGCCAGGAACAGCAGGATCGGGGCGACCAGGAAGGCAGTGACGCCGCGGAGCAGCTCGATGAGGGCAAAGACCCGCTGGATCTGAGCGGAGCGCAGCGAGAAGCCGGCCAGGAACAGGGCGGGCGACACCGAAGCGCCGACCCCAAAGCCGATCAGCGCGGCCGCCACCGCCACCAGCGTGCTCGCGCCGCTGGCCAGGCCGGTGAGCAGCGCGGCCCCGGCCGCCAGCACACCAAGGCCGCTGATGGCCAGCACCGGGGTGAACCGGGTGCGGAACAGGGCGCCGAACAGCGCGGCAGTCAGCACGGCGGCGCCGAATTCGGGCAGGAAAAGCATCGCGATCCGGACCGGGCTGGCGGCGCTCTGCACCGACGTCAGGAGCAGGTCGGTCAGGCCGACCGCCGCCGAACTGGCGCACAGTGCGATGAGGATCCCGGTCACCGGGAACGTGGTGGTGAGCTGCCGGACCGGCATCAGCGGATGCTTGGTGCGGTACTGGTGGACGATCAGCCCAACGATCATCACCAGGCCGGTCAGCAGCGGGACCAGGGAGGCCGGCTCGGGCGCGCGGGCGGCCTGCAGTCGGGCGGCCCCGAAGAAGGCGGCCGCGCAGCCACCGCCGGCCAGGGCGATCGCGATCAGATCCCACGGCGCGCTGCGATCCTGGGCGGGCTGGTCCTCGAACGTCAGCACGGCGAACACCAGGGCAAGCACGGCCACCCCGGCCACGCCCCAGAACAGCGGCCGCCAGCCGCCGCTGGCCGCCTGCAGCTCGCCGATGGTGGGACCGATCGCCACCGCACCGAAGATGCACAGGTTCATGATCATCCCGGTCCAGGGCATCTTCCGCACCGGCCAGCCGATGACCAGCGGTGGCACCGCCGCGATCAGCATCAGGCTGGTGCAGAACCCTTCGGCGATGAACGCGCCGATGAACACGGGGGCGTTCGGCGCCGATGCGGCCAGCACGGCCGCCACCACGAACGCGCTGACGTAGCCCAGCAGCATCCGCCGCGCGGGCAGGTGCACGGCGAACTGGACGGCCAGCACCGTCCCGAACGCGTACCCGGCGTCGGACAAGCCGATCGTGAGGTCGAGCGCGGCCGTGCTCAGGTGCAAGCTCTTGGACAGCAGCGGGGCCAGCGGCAGCACCGCCCCGGTCAGCAGCAGGAACGGGACCAGCGCGAAGACAACCAGTGCTACCGCAGCCGGGTAGCTGTTAGTTAGTGGCCCAGGGCGGCGGGTCACCATCCGTGTGCTCCTTCCTAGTGCCGAGCTCCCGCCACGGCGGGCCTCCCGTCACGGCGGGCCAACCGCCACC
>DATCUG010000398.1:0-6406 GCA_036567525.1 Streptosporangiaceae bacterium
CCGTACCTGACCCAGGACGACCTGCGGGCGTTCTGCGCGGAACACCAGATCGCGGTCGAGGGCTGGGCCCCGATCGGCCAGGGCCGGGTGCTCGATGACCCGGAGATCGTGACCATCGCCGAGCGGATCGGCAAGACACCGGCCCAGGTCGTGCTGCGCTGGCACATCGAGCGCGGCGACATCATCTTCCCCAAGTCGGTCACCCCGGCCCGGATCCGGGAGAACTTCGCCATCTTCGACTTCGAGCTGTCCGGCGAGGACGTCGAGACCATCACCGCCCTCAACCGCAACGAGCGCTTCGGCCCCGACCCCGACACATTCGACATGGTCTGACACCGGCCCCGCCACCCCGGCCGCTGCGCTAGCCGCCGTCCCGCCCCGGCGTACCCGTTTCCCGGGTGCCCGGGACCGGGTGAGGCTGGTGGTAGTTATGTGACCGCTGTTATGATCTGCGCGCGGCCTGGGCCTCATCAGCGCGGTGCTTTTTAACAGCGCGGTGCCTTTGTGGTCTTATAGGTGCCATAACTCACCGCGCTGTTAAAAGTAACCGCATTCGTGGTTGGGCGGCGGCGCGGCGACGGTGGGGACAGCCTGGCCGCCGGTCAGCAGCTATGCGGATTCCTGGCCTGAGCGCGCCTCGTGCTGAGGTTGAGGCGTGATCTCGACGGCGAAGGAATCAGGTGGAACGCCGAGATCTAGCGAGATGTAGTCCCGCACCATCATTTCGGCCTCGTCCAGGTCGTCCGACTGAGTGACGCCCAGGCCGTCGATGTGCAGTTCCCAACCGTGTTGCCAGCGCCTGGCATGCACGGTGTAGGTCTTCACTGCAGCCATCCTTCCGGCAGGCACACCATTCGCTTAATGGTGCTAGCTACAACGCCCGCCGAGGTCATGTTGTGCCGAGGGATGTTGGCGCTGTGCTGCCCGCACGGGCATACCCACTTGGTGTGGGCCTCGCTGGTTCGCTCGCCGGCAGGTATCCGATAGCGCGTCAGCTGGTGCAGAAGGTGCGGAGGACGGGGGCTAGGGCGGCTGGGGGGACGCTGTGGTCGGCGTTGGGGAAGGTGTGCCGCTGGGTGTTGGGCAGCAGGCCGGCCAGGGACTCCATGGCGTGGTGCATCCAGGCTGGGCTGTTCTCGCCGTCCATGATCAGGGTGGGGACGGTGACCTGGGTGGCCCAGGCGGCGGGCAGCGGGTCGCCGCGTTCCTGGTCGGCCATGATGGTGGCGTCGTAGGCGGCGGTGTGCACGACCGCTTCCAGGGCCGGCCAGGCCGGGCTCTGGCGCATCTGCGCGATCGCTTCGTCGGGCAGCCGGACGGTGACCTTCATCCAGAACTCGACCGCCTCGCCGCGGCGGCCCGAACTGGACAGCTCCGTCATCCGGGCGGCCAGGTCGGCCGGCGGGAGATGGTCACCTTTGTCCACCATGTACGGCGGCTCGTACAGGGCCAGCTTGCTGATGGGGACACCCTCGGCGGCGGCCAGCACGGCCAGGCCGGCCCCGGAGGAGTGGCCGAACACGCAGGCCGGGCCGCTGGCCGCGGCCAGCACGGCGGCCAGGTCCTCGATCTCCCGGGCCGGCGCATACGGCGGGGTGTCCCCGCTGTCGCCGCGGCCGCGCCGGTCGTAGGCGTACACGGTGAAATGGGGCGCCAGTGCCTGGGCGTGCGCGGCGACCGCCCGCCGGTCGCTGAACGCGCCGCCGGCCAGCACGATCGCCGGGCCGGAACCGTACCGGTCGACCGCGATCTTGGTGCCGTCACGGGACACCACGGTGCTGGTCAGGTCCTGCGTGCTCATGTCCGCCCCCTGTCGCCGGTGCTCGTGTCTAGGTATAACGCGGCCCACCGACAGAACTCACCGGCCGGCCAGTTGCCCGCCGCCCGCCGGGCGCGGAAGGGTTGGACAGAGTCCCCGCCGCGGAGGAGTGCACGATGGCCACCAGACACCACGCTGAGCACGTCGGCAGCCTGCTCCGGCCGTCCTGGCTGCTGGACGCCCGTACCGCCAGCAAGCAGGGCTCGCTGGACACCGAGGCGTTACGCGAAGCCGAGGACCGGGCCGTACTGCAGGCCATCGAGCTGCAGCGGGACGCGGGCATCGAGGTCTTCACCGACGGTGAGCTGCGCCGGGACAGCTGGCTGGCCGGGTTCATGGAGTCCACCGGGGGAGTGACGCCGGTCGGCACGCCGCGGGTGCCGTGGTACCGGGCGGGCGGCGACCCGCCGGTCGAGGACACCGACTTCGACAGCGTGGCCGCCACCGGCAAGGTGTCCCGTAAGGGCAGCCGGACCAGCACCGAGGCCAGCTTCCTGGCCGAGCACGCGCCCGGCCAGTTCAAGATCACGATGGTCAGCTCGTCGATGGGCGGGATGCTCTGGTACCCGGGGCTCAGCGACGCTGTCTACCCATCACCGGGCGACCTGGTCCGTGACCTGGTCGCGCTGCAGACCCAGGAGATCGAGAGCCTGATCGGCCAGGGCGTGACCTGGATCCAGCTCGACTCGCTGGGCTACAACCAGGTGTTCGACCCGGACTTCCGGGCTGCCACCGGCCTGGGCGCGCTACCCCCGGAGGCGATCCTGGACGCCGTGGTCACTGCCGACGCCGCGCTGGTCCGAGCGGCCAAACGGCGGAACCCGGACGTCACCATCGGCATGCACATCTGCCGCGGCAACAACCGCAGCGCCTGGATGGCCCAGGGCAGCTACGAGCCGGTGGCCGAGCGGCTGTTCGGCGAGGTCGGGGTGGACCGGTTCCTGCTCGAATATGACACCGAGCGGGCCGGCGGGTTCGCGCCGCTGCGCTTCATCCGGCCCGGTACCACCGTGGTGCTCGGCCTGGTCTCGTCCAAGGTGCCCCAGCTCGAATCCCCGGACGAGCTGCGCCGCCGGATCGACGAGGCGGCCCGCTACGTGTCCATCGCCGACCTGGCGCTCAGCCCGCAGTGCGGGTTCGCCTCCACGGCCCGGGGCAACCAGCTCACCGTGGACGAGGAGCGGCGCAAACTGGAACTGGTGGCCAGGACGGCCAGCAAGGTCTGGGACTGACCGGCCAGCTGTCACGGCTTGCGGCCCACCGCACCGGCGATCCGCAACCGGGTCGGTACCGCCGTGTTATCGGGCCGCCAGTCCTCGACCCAGCTCAGGCCAGGCTCCAGCAGCTCGAACCCGGTAAAGAATCCTTCGATCGCCGCCTTGGGCCGGAAATACGTCTGCACCGGCGTGCCCGCCGCCACCGCGTGCAAGCCGGCCATCGCCGCCGGGTCGCTCTCACTGGCGAACTGGGACAGCACCAGGAAGCTGCCCGCGCTCATCGCGTCGCGGTACTGGGCGACGATCCCGGCTGGCTGCTCGCTGTCCGGTACCAGATGCAGCACGGCCACGCACAGCACGCCGACCGGCTCGGCGAAGTCAATCAGCCGGGTCACCTCGGGATGGCTCAGCACGGTGGCGGGCTGGCGGATGTCCGCCTGCACCGCGGCCACCTGGTCGTCGCCGGCCAGCAGGGCCGCGTTGTGCACGTGGACCACCGGGTCGTGATCCACGTAGACCGCCCGGGCGGCCGGATCGGCCTGGCGGGCCGCCTCGTGCACGCTCGGCGAGGTGGGGAACCCGGTGCCCAGGTCGAGGAACTGGCGGACGCCAGACGCGGCCAGCGTCCGGGTGGCCCGGATGGCGAACGCGCGGTTGGCCCGCGCCAGCCGGCGCTGATCCGGCGCAACGGCCAGTACCCGTTCGGCCGCAGCCCGGTCCACCGCGTAGTTGTCCTTGCCGCCGAGCAGGTAGTCGTAGATCCGCGCGGCGGCCGGCTGGCTCGGATCGAGGCCCATCGTACGGAGCCTACCGGCCCGGCGATGCTGGCTACCGGGCCGGTAGGCTGGGCCGCGTCCGGCAACCGGCAGCGGAGGCAGATGCGCGTCGAGCTGGCCACCGAGCCTGGCACGCCAGGCTGGCCCAACGAGGACTTCGCGGCCGCCGCCCCCGGTGCCGCGGTGCTGCTGGACGGGTGCACCACCACGCCGCGCGGGGCCAGCACCGGCTGCGTGCACGGGGTGGCCTGGTACGCCCGGGCGCTGGGCGGTGCGCTGCTCAGCCTGGTCAGCGCCGACCCGGTGATCCCGCTGGCCGAGGCGCTGGCCTCGGCCATCGAGCAGGTCCGGGCCAGCCATGCCGGCTCGTGCGACCTGGCCAACCCGCTCACCCCGGCGGCCACCGTGCTGGCGGCCCGGGCGGCAGCGGACGGTGTCGACGTGCTGGCGCTGTCCGATTCGGTCATCGTGGCTGATTACGGGAAAGACCGGGCGCCGCTGGTCATCACCGACCGGCACCGGGCGGCCAGCACCAACCCGGCCGCGGCCGGGTTCGCGCACACCGGCACGCTGCCGCGCGACGGCCTGCAGGCGGTCGCGCTGCTCAGCGACGGCGCCACCCGGATCGCCGAGGAGTACGGCCTGCTGGGCTGGCCGGAACTGGCCGGGGTGCTGCGCGAGGACGGCCCGGCCGGGCTGGTCGCCCAGGTCCGCGCGGCCGAGGACGGCGACCCGGCGGGCGCCCGCTGGCCCCGGTCCAAGCTGCGCGACGACGCCACCGTGCTGTACTGGCCGCAGCCCGGCTGACCGGCCCGGCCTGGGTTACGGCGGGGCCGCAAATAGTAGGATGAGGTGCTTCTGAGACGGCACGTTACGGGATGATGCTGATCTCATCTCCCGCCGGTGAAATGGAGCCAGGAATGCTGCCCTGCGCACTCGTGGCATGACTGGACCGCATCTCGTCGCGCGCGGCGGCGTGCCCGGCACCGGGAGCAAGCCGGCTGGTGACGGCGCACCGTCGCCAGCCCGGGCGCGGCTGGCCCGGCTGCCCGGCCTGCTGCGGCGGCACTGGCTGATGAGCCTGCTGCTGGCGGCCGGGCTGGTGCTGCGGGTACTGGCCACGGTGGCCTACCAGCCCGCGCTGATCTACGTGGACACGCTCAAGTACCTGTACGGCGCGTCGCCCGGCTCCGACCCGCTCGGCTATATGTACATCCTGCGGGCCATCCTGGCCGTGGGGAACCTGACCACGGTCGTCATCGTGCAGCACCTGGCCGGGCTGGCCATGGGCGCCGCGCTGTACGCCGTGCTGCTGCGCCGCGGCCTGAACCGGTGGCTGGCCGCGCTGGCCGCCGCCCCGGTCCTGCTCGACGCGTACCAGGTGCAGATCGAGCAGATGATCATGCCGGACCTGTGGTTCGAGGCGCTGGTCGTGGCCGGGCTGTGCGTGCTGCTGTGGCAGCCCGCGCCGCCGCTGCGGCTGACCGCCGCGGCCGGGGTGCTGCTCGGTGGCTCGGCCACCGTGCACCAGCTCGGCGAGGTGCTGATCGTGCCCGCCGTGCTCTACCTGCTGGCCACCGCCCAGACGCTGCGCCGGGCGCTGGCCACGGCGGGCGTGCTGATCGTGGCATTCCTGGTGCCGGTCGTCACCTACAGCGGCGTCAACTATGCCAAGCACGGGCATTTCCAGCTCGCCCGCGGGCAGCAGTACACCGGCCGGGTGGTGGCCGCGGCCGACTGCGCCACGCTCACGCTGCCCGCCGACGTCCGCCCGTTCTGCCCGACGCCGCATCAGCAGGCGTTCGGCCCGGACTGGATCGAGCACTCCAAGTACTCACCGCTGCACACCGCGCCGGTGCCGGCCGGGACGACCCGGGCGCAGCTGACCCAGCAGCTGATCTCGGCCATCAAGACCCAGCAGCCGGAGCGGATCGCCGGCGCGGTAGCCCTCGACTCGCTGCGGCTGTTCGCGGTGACCCGGGTCTCGGATCCATCCACCACGCCGCTGTGGCGCTGGCAGTTCCAGACCCATTACCCGGTCTTCCCGCACTGGGTCACGCTGCGCCCGGACCACACGATCATCGTGGGCGTGCAGGTGAAGCTGTTCGGCAAGCTGTTCCTCAAGCCGCTCAAGCCCGCGTACGGCGGCCCAGCCCAGGTCAACGTGCCGATCGCCAGCTTCCTGCGGTCCTACCAGCTGGACGGCGGGTACACCCCAGGACCGCTGTACGCGGTGCTGGCCCTGCTCGGCGTGGCCGGCTCGGTGGTTGCGTTGATCCGGCGGTCATCGGCCGATCCACGGAGCCGGCCGGCCGGGCTGGCCTGCCTGCTGTTCACGCTGACCGCCGCCGTGCTCCTGCTGGCCCCGGACGTGTACGAGTTCTCCTGGCGCTACCAGCTGCCCGCGGCGTTCACCCTGCCGCCCGCCGGGCTGCTCGGCCTGACCGCGCTGGCCGGCCTGCGCCGCCGGGCGCCAGCCGGCGAGGCTACGCCGGCGAGCGGGGAACAGCCGCCGGCGGCGGGCTGACCGGCCCGGGCAGCTCCGCGCCGGCTTCGGCCAGCACCTCGGCGGTCGGCCGCGGCCCGCTGCGCAG